>NZ_JBQKDH010000006.1:0-155014 GCF_052121955.1 Parafannyhessea sp. LCP19S3_B1
CGCTTGCCGCCCTCTGCCTTTGGCGCCCCTCCCCGCTGCCTCTGGGGACGAGCCTGGCCGTCCGCGCGGGACTGGCCCCTTCCGTCCTGGGACGGGGCGTCGCCCTCGGCCGCGTGGTGGTGACGGCGGCGGTGCATGCCGCCCGAGCGGGTCGGGGCCTGGGAGGCCGCGTCCTTCTCGCCCTGGCGACGCTCGCCCCGTGGAGCGCCGTCCTGGGACCGCGCCTCGCCCTCCGCCGCCTTCTTGCGGCGGCGACGGCGCGACGGCTTCTCGGCGGCCGCGTCCGCGGGCGCCTCCGACGCGGGCTTCGCGTGCTTGGGACGCGAGTGCTGGGCGGCATCGGCGGCGGGGCCCTGCGCCTGTCCTCCGGAGCGGCGGCGACGGCGCGGCCGCGCCTCGACGAAGATGTCGGAGTCGTCGTACGTCTCCGCGGGGGCGACGCCGTTCTTGCGGTCGAGCTCCGCCAGGGCCATCTGCACCTCGGGGGACTGCAGCTTCTCGAGCGCGGAGCGGGTCACGGTGTCGGGGCGGCAGGCGCAGCCCAGCTCCTCGCTCTTCTTGTGCGCGGCCGGCGACGCCTCCATGTCCGCGAGGGCGACGCGGACCTGCTTGCCGTTCTCGAGGCGCAGGCAGAGCTGCTCCTTCGGGGTGTCGTACTCAACGATCTTCGCCTTGCCCAGGGGTGTGTCGATCACGGCGTTGCGCTTGGGCGCGCGGCTCTTGAAGTCGCGGTACGCCTCGAACTCGTAGCGCAGGCAGCACATGAGGCGACCGCACGCGCCGGAGATCTTGGACGAGTTGAGGGGCAGGTCCTGCTCCTTCGCCATGCGGATCGATACCGGCTCGAAGCGCCTGCCAAAGCGCGTGCAGCACAGCTCCTGGCCGCAGTGGCCGAAGCCGCCCACGATGGCGGCCTCCTCGCGCACGCCGATCTGGCGCATGTCCACGCGCTCGTGCAGCTCGCGCGAGAGGTCGCGCACCAGCTGACGGAAGTCCACGCGGTCCTCCGCCGAGAAGTAGCACACGACCTTGCCGCCGCCAAACAGGTACTCGACGCCCACGGGCTTCATGTCGAGCCCGGACTCGTGCGCGAGCCTGCTGAACGTGGGGAACGCCTCGTCCCCGCGCTGCGCCAGCATGTCCGCGCGCGCGAGGTCCTGGTCGGTCGCGACGCGCACCACGGGCTGGAGCCTGCCGGCCTCGCCTATCACCTCGCGCAGGCGCTCCGGGGTGACCTCCTGCGCGTCCATGGTCGCAAGGCCGATCTCCTGGCCGCGCTCCGTGGTGCAGATGACGTGGTCGCCCTCCTGGGCGCCGGTCCTTCCCGGGTCGAACCACAGGTCGTGGGCCGCATATTTGAACTTCACCGCTAGTACGGTGGGCATGAGAGTGCCTCCTTCACGCCAAGCAGCATGACCTCGATGGCCAGCTGGGGTGTCACGTTATGGGATATGTCGTCCGCGGCACGGCTGGTTGCCGAAAGCGCGCGCACGACCCCCTCGGTGGTGGTGCCGGCGGCAAGCCGGTCCACGATGTCGGCGGCGTCCTCGTTCACGATGGGCTCGCCGACGCCCTCGCAGCGCAGCAGCACGTCCCTCAGGAGGGAGTCCGCCGCGGCGATCGTCTCCATCATACCCGAACGCTCGCGCGCGGTGAGCTCGCGCTTGTTGGAGTCCTCCACCTGGCGCATGGCCGCCTTGCCAAGGTAGTCCGCGCTCTCGCCAAGCGCCGCCTCCTGCTCGCTCTTCACGTCCGCAAGAGGCGCGCGGGCCGCCTCCACGATGCGTCGGGCGGATGTCAGCACGTCCCACGAGTCGTCGCGCGCGAGCTCGCCCAGCGTGCGCACCACCAGGCGCCGCGCCTCGCGCCGGCCCGACGACGCCAAGAACTGCGCCGCCGCCTCCGGCGTGTGGGTCACGGCCAGCGCGATGCGCGCCTCCGCCCCGCCGATGCCGCTCATGAGCTCCACGGCGTGCTCCGCCGCCCCCGGGCTCACGATCTGGAACGGGATCTGCTGGCAGCGCGAAACGATGGTTGGCAGCACGGACGCCGCCGAGCGCGCGATCAGGATGAACATGACGCCCTCGGGCGGCTCCTCGAGGGTCTTGAGCAGCGCGTTTGCCGCGGCGCCGCGCAGAAGCCCAGCATTGTCCAGAATGTAGACCTTGCCGGCCGCGCGGATGGGCGCCAGCGCCACGTCCGCGATGAGCTCGCGGATCTGCCCCACGAGGTAGCCCGTCACGCTCTGCGGGCTCAGGTAGTGCACGTCCGGGTGCGTGCGGTGCGCCACGCGAATGCACTCGTCGCACGTGCCGTCGCCCCCGTTCGGGCAGACGCGCGCCTGGGCCACGGCGTACGCAGCCTCGAGCATGCCCGAGCCCGGCGCGCCCACAAACAGGTACGCGTGGCTCAGCCTGCCCTCGTCTATCGCCGCGGCGAGAAACTCCTGCACCCTCGGCTGCTGGGCAAGTCCCGCCAGCACCTTCGGAACGGCCGGCGCGCCCGGCCTCGCGGAACCGCTACTCATGGACCGCCCCCGCGTCCCCGCGCCCGAGCGGCGTCGCGACCACGCCCCGAAGCGCCGCGTCCACGCGCGCCGCCACGTCCTCGACCGGGCCGGCGGCGTCCACCACGCGCACGCGCTCGGGCTCCGCCTTCGCAAGCCGCAGGTACGCCGCCCGCACGCGCTCCTGAAAGCGCATGCCCTCCTGCTCCAGGCGGTCAGCCCCGCCGGCCGTCGCGCGCGCCAGGGCGTCCTCGCAGCAGAGGTCCAGCACCAGCGTGCGGTCCGGCACAACGCCGCACGAGCCAAGCTCGTTGCAACGCGTGACGAGCGCCGCGTCGAGCCCGCGCCCACCCGCCTGGTAGGCGTACGTGGAGTCCAGGTAGCGGTCGCACACCACGACGGCCCCGCGCGCGAGCGCCGGCGCGATCACCTCGCGCACCAGCTGTGCGCGGCTGGCCTCGTACAGCAGCAGCTCGCACTCGTCCGCCATCGCCCCGTTCGCAGGGTCGAGCAGGATCTTTCTGATCTTCTCGCTTATGGCGGTGCCTCCCGGCTCGCGCAGGCGCACCACCTCGTGGCCGGCCGCCTCCAGGCGGTCGGCCAGAAGCGCCGCCTGCGTGGACTTTCCGCAGCCGTCGATTCCCTCGAGCGAGACGAACGTGCCGCGCCGGGTCGTGGGCGTGGCGTTGGTCTGGGCGTCAGCCATGCCTTGCACCCCTAGCCCTCAAAGTCCGCGGCGGCCGTCTTCTTCGCAGGCGCCTTCTTCGTGGCAGACTTCTTCGTGGCGGAGCGCTTCGTTCCGCGCGCGGCCTTCGCGTCCTCCTTCTTCTTCCTGCCGGGGCAGTCCATGTTCACGCAGATGCGCCACGGGCCGCGCTGCGTCACCACCTCCACGATGGGCGCGCCGCACTCCGGGCACACCTCGCCCGTCGCGTGCAGCTCGCCGCGCTGGGGCAGCGGGTAGCTCGTGCCGCACTCGTCGTAGTTCGTGCAGCGTATGAAGCGCTTGCCCGTGCGCTCGCTCTTGTGGGCCACCAGGTCGCCGTGGCGGCCGGCCGCGGCGCACGCCGCGCACTCGCCCACCACCACGTCCGGTTCGCGGTTCGTGGGGCACGCCGGGTTCACGCAGATCTCGTACGCGCGCTGACGGAACGGCTGCACCTTCACGCGCGGGGCGTGGCACACGGGGCACACGCCCTTCTCGCCCTCTATGGCCTGCACGCGGCCCTTGGGCACCGGGTACGTCACGTCGCAGTCCGGCCAGCCCATGCAGCCTATGAAGCTGGAGTGGTTCTTCGCGGAGGTCTTCATGACCAGGTCCTTGCCGCACTTGGGGCAGACGCCCACCTTCGCGTCAGCCGTGACCGCGTCCGCGATAGCCTCGCCCAGGTCGTCCTTGTGCTCGATGAGCGGCCCCACCATGCTCGCCAGAAGCGCGCGCGAGTGGTCCACGACCTCGGTCTGGGTCTCCTCGCCGCGCGCGACCTCCGTCATGTCGCTCTCGAGCTCGGCCGTCATGTCCGGGCTCGTGATGTGCGGCGCGTACTCCGTGAGCGCCTCGATGACGGCAATGCCAAGCTGGCTGGGCTCCACGGGGTCGTTCTTCAGGTACTTCACGTCGTACAGGCGCTGGATGATGCTCGCGCGCGTGGACTTGGTGCCCAGGTTGCACTTCTCCATCTCCTGGATCAGACGGCCCTGGCTGTAGCGCGCCGGCGGCTCCGTCTGCTTCGCCTCGAGCGCCATGTCGCTCACGTCGCACGAGTCGCCCACGGCAAGCTGCGGCAGCTGCTCGTCCTTGCGCAGGCCAAACGGGTAGGCGCGGCGGAAGCCCGGCTTCACCAGCACCGTGCCGGACGCGACAAACGGCTCGCCGTTCACGTCGAAGCTGAACTTGGTGCTCTCGCTCACGGACGGCTCCATGAGCGTCGCCAGGAAGCGCCGCGCGATGAGGTTGTACAGCTTCCACGCGGCACCGTCCAGGCGGTCGGGGTCGGCGGCCGCCGTGGGATAGATGGGCGGGTGGTCCGTGGTCTCCTGCTTGCCGCGCGTCGCCGTGAGCTTGGGAAGGGCGAGAAGGTCGTTGCATACCGGGCGGTAGTTTGGCACCTGGGCGAGCGTCCGCACGCAATCGCGCAGGTCGAGCGACTTGGGATACACCGTGTTGTCGACGCGCGGGTACGAGATGAGGCCGTCCATGTACAGCGACTCCGCGAGGCGCATGGCGCGCGCCGGGCTGATGCCCTCCGCCGCCGCGGCGGTCTGGAGCGACGTGGTGTTGAACGGCGCGGGCGGCCTCGTGGTGCGGCTCTTGCGCTCCACGTTCGTGACCGTGGCCGTGGTGGCGTCCCGGACGTGGCTCCAGGCAAGGTCCGCCGCGGCCTTCTCCTTGAAGCGCGCCGTGGCGTGGGTCGCCTTGAACGAGTGGGCGTCGTCCGCGTCGCCCGCAGGCGCCATCCTGCCCGAGATCACCCAGTAGTCCTCCGGCACGAACGCCTGGCGCTCGCGCTCCTTCTGCACCACGAGGGCGAGCGTGGGCGTCTGGACGCGGCCGGCGGAGCGCACGTGTCCCAGCCCGCTGAAGCGCGCCATCGTGAGATAGCGCGTGAGCACGGCGCCCCAGATGAGGTCGATGTACTGGCGCGACTCGCCGGCGTCCGCGAGGTCCTGGTCGAGGTCGACCAGGTTCGCGAACGCATGGTCGATCTCGGCCTTCGTGAACGCGGAGTAGCGGGCGCGCGACACGGGCGTGTCCGGCGCGACCTCGCGCATCTGGCGCAGCGCGTCGGAGCCTATGAGCTCGCCCTCGCGGTCGAAGTCCGTGCCGATCACGATGGAGTCCGCCTTTGCGGCGAGGTTCTTGAGCGAGCGGATGATGCCCTTCTCGGCGGGGACCTTCTCGATGGGGGCCCACACGAGGTACGGCAGGCTCGGCACCTTCCAGCCCTTGATGTCGATCCCGTCCTTTAGGAACGGCTTGCGCTTGGTATCGTACGGCGGGCGCGGAAGGTCGTCCGGGATGTGTGCGGGGATGACCTCGCCCTCGGCCGTGACGGCCCACCAGCCCTCCTTCTTGCTGTAGTGCAGCTCGTGGGCGAAGTCGGGCGCCATGATGTGACCGCGCAGGCCTATGGTGACCCACTCCTCCCCGTCGTGCTTGAAGCGGTAGACGGGAGTGTCGTACACCTTGCCGGCCTCCGGCTTGCCAGCCGTGGAGAGGAGGCGGGCTATCTGCTGGGCGGCATCGTTCTTCTCGGTAACAACGAGCTTCAATCTATCCCCCGGTTTCGAGTTCCTTGCTTGCGGCGCGCACGGACGATTTTGCGTGCACGCGTCTTGCCGTTATACCCGAAAGGCGCCTTGCGGCGCCCATCGGTCGGTCAGTAGTGGCAAAACACTAGATTATCAGCGTCTGGCTCCCCGTTGCGCGCGACGCGCTAGAGCTTCGACATCTCTTCCTCGTACTTGTGCTCCTGGTACTCCTCGCGCGTCCACTTGAGGGACTCCTTGCCGTCGCGGGCGACGAGCACGTAGCGGGCGATGGCGAGCGCGACCTCGTACAGCCCGATGAGCGCGGCGAACATGAGGATCATGGTGACGGGCGAGGCGTCGGGCGTGACGACGGCCGACAGGACCATGAGGCCCACGTAGATGTAGCGCCACTGCGACCGGAACGTCTTGTACGGCACGAGGTGCAGCACGGAGAGGTAGAAGATCACGAGCGGCAGCTGGAACGCGATGCCGAAGCCGATCTCCAGCAGCATCATGATGTTGATGTAGTCCTCCGCGTTGGCCATGACGTTGGCGAAGTCGCGCGACTGGTCGATCATCCAGCCGACGGCAGCGTTCTGGATGATGAGGTAGCAGAAGGCCATGCCCAGGTAGAACAGGATGACCATGGCCGCGACCGTCGGGATGACCCACTTGCGCTCGTTCTTCTTGAGCGCGGGAAGGAAGAACGCCATGACCTCCCAGATGATGATGGGCGAGCATACGATGGCGCCAAAGAAGACCGCGACCTTGAAGCGGATCGTGAAGCCGCCCAGCACGGTGAGAACCGTGAGCTTGGCACCGTGCGGAAGCGCCGCGCGGATGGGGTTCATGATGAACTCGATGAGGACGGGCGTCGCGTTGTAGAGCACGACCGCCGTGATCGCGAGCGAGACGACGATGATGGTGAGTCGGCGCCTGAGCTCTCCCAGGTGATCCATGAGCGGCATGCGCGCTGGTCCGATGGGCATTAGTCCTCCCCTCCCTTCGCGACGGGCGTCGCGTCGGCGTCAGAGTCCGCGTCGACGTCGGCATCGGAGTCGACGCTCGCGTCGGCATCGCTATCGGCATCGGAGCCGTCATCCTCGTCCGCCGGTCTTGCGACGGGCCTCGCCTTGCGCGTGCCCTTCATGGCGTACAGCGACGCAACGCTCCTGGCGGGGGCGGCGGACTCGGAGGAAGGCTCCTCGCCCTTCTCGCCCGCGGCTGCCTGGGGTGCGTCGACGTCCGAGTCGGAGTCGACGTCGGAATCGGAGTCCGCGCCCTTCTCGCCCGCGGAGTCCGCGTCCGTCGCCGCCTCCTGCTCCGCGGCGGCACGCTCGCGCGCCAGCCTCTCGCGGCGCTCGGCGAACGTCTCGCGCCTGGGGGCCGCCCCGTCCGCGCCGGACTCGATGTCCGCGTCCTCGTCCATCGCGGCAGCCCGCGCGGAGCTGCGCTTCTTCTCGTCCTCCGTCTGGGGCTCGTTCATCGCGTTGTTGAGCGGGTCCATGACCTCGGTCTGGACGACCTCGGTAAATCCCTCCTGGGCCTCGCGGAACTGCCTGAGCATGCGACCGATGGTCCTGCCCATGCCAGGGAGCTTGTCGGGCCCAAAGATCAGGAACGCGAAGATCAAGATCAGGGCGAGCTCCGTCTCACCAATACCAAACACGCAAGCACACCTCCAAGTGCGTCGTCGCGGACGAGAAGAACTAGGCCTCTATCCCGAGCTCGCCGCTGACGCCCAGCATGTCGAGCACGCGGGCAACGTTGCGCTGCGGGTTCGAGACGACGAGCGAGAGGCCCGCGTCGTGGGCGCGGTGCACCGCACCCACGAGGACGCCGATGCCGGTCGAGTCGATGTAGCTGACCTGGGAGAGGTCTACGTCGACGGACGGCACCCCCTCGGCGAGGAGCTCGTCGATGGCGTCGCGGAGCTTGGAGGCGTTCGAAACGTCCACCTCGCCCGCAACCTGCACCTTGCGGCCGTTTTCGGCCTTGGTAGTCAAGATTTCCATGTGATTCGTTTCCTTCTCTTAGTTGCCCGAGCCGGAAAGCCCCAGGCCGCCGAGGGCACCGGAGAGTCCCTGACCCGAGGTGCCGGACGTGGTGTTCGTCGTGGAGCTCGATCCGCTTGCAGAGGAGCTCGCCGCGGACTCGATGGCAGAGAGCCGCTGCTCCGCGAACGACTTGGCACCGTAGCTGTCCTTCGGGTCCGTCTTCTCGGCCTTCTTGTACGCAGCCTGCGCGTTGCCCGTCTGGCCCTTGGACTCGTACACCATGCCAAGGTTCGCCCAGCCGAGCGGGAACTTGGGCGAGTCCTCCGTCACCTTCTGCAGCGCCTGGAGCGCGGCGTCGGTGTCGCCCTGGTAGAACTGGCAGAGCGCGCGGTTCACCTTCACCGTGTCGGAGTCGTTCAGCTGAAGGTACTGGTCGAAGTAGTCGATCGCCTTGCCGAGGATGTCTTTCACATGTGCCTTCTCGGCGTCGGTCGTGGAAAGCGACGCGGCCTGGTAGCCCCAGGACATGTAGCCGTTGCCAAGGTTCAGCAGGGCGGCGAGGTCCTTGGGGTTCTTCTTGAGGCGCTTCTGGAGGGACGCGAGCGACTCCTCGTACGAGGAGTCGAGCTTCTTGAGGGAGTCCGACGTCGAGGTCGCCTTCGTGCTCGAGGAGCTGGAGTCGTCCTTTGCGGAAGAGCTTGAGGAGTCGTCCTTGGCAGACGAGGAGCTCTCCTCCTTGGCGCTCTCGCCCGCCTGGTTGTTGCCGACGATCGCCGAGCAGGACGGCATCATCATGGAGATGGCCATGATGACGGCGAAGACGACGATCGCGATGGTCGTGACGCGCTTCTTGCGATCGGCCCTGGCCTGCGCCGGGGTCTTCTTCTTGGAGGAGGGACGGGGGTCCTTCTCGCCCGTGACGGAATCCTCCGTAGGCTTGACCTTTGCGCGTGCGAGACGCTTGCTGTTGTGCTTTCCCGAGCTAGACATCGAACGAACCCTTTCGACAACCACGCCTCGCGGCGCGGGCGAGACAGACCGACGCCCGTGGGCGGACGCAATTGCCCATTCTACAGAAACTAATGGCCGTTCTGTGTGCGAGAGAAGCGAGTTGCGCCGCTAGGCACGCGACTCGCGCGCAAGCCTCGCGGACACGAGCCTCACCGCGACCACGAAGACGTCCAGCGCCTTGCCGAGATCCTCGAGCGAGGGGTAGGTCGGCGCGATGCGGATGTTGGAGTCGTTCGGGTCGTCCCCGTACGGCCAGGTGGCACCAGCCGGCGTGAGCTTGACGCCGAGCTCGGCCATGAGGGCGACGATCTTGCGCGCCGAGCCCTTGGGGCCGTCGAACGAGACGAAGTAGCCGCCGTGCGGATGGGTCCACGTGGCGACGCCGGTCTGGCCGAGGCCGTCCGTCAGCTTCTGCTCCACAAGCGCGAAGCGGGGGCCGACGATCGCGGCGTGCTTGCGCATGTGCGCCTTGACGCCGTCGAGGTCCTTCAGGAAGAGCACGTGCGCCAGCTGGGAGAACTTCTCGGAGCTCACGCGCTCGACCGCGAACGCCTTGCGGACCTCCGTGATGTCGGCCTTGCTGGCCGTGACGAACGCGATGCCCGAGCTGGGGAAGGTGACCTTCGCGGTCGAGCCGAACTCGTAGACGAGGTCGGTGTTGCCGGCCTCCTCGAGCGCGTCGAAGATGTTGAGGAGGTTGTCGTCCTTCTCGCCAAAGGCGTGCACGCAGTACGCGTTGTCCCAGTAGATGCGGAAGTCCGGCGCGGCGGGCTGGAGCTGCGCGAAGCGGCGGACGACCTCGTCGGAGTACGTGATGCCCGTGGGGTTTGCGTACTTCGGGACGCACCAGATGCCCTTGACGGAGGGGTCGCCCTCCACGAGGCGCTGGACCATGTCCATGTCAGGCCCGTCCTCGAGCATGGGGATGGGCACGTTCTTGATGCCGAGGTGCGCGGTGACGCTGAAGTGGCGGTCGTAGCCGGGCGCCGGGCAGAGCCACTTGACCTCACCCTGCTGGTAGAAGGGCTTGTTGCCTGCGACGCCGTTCGTGAAGCCGTGCGTCACGAGGTCGTGCATGAGGTTCAGGCTCGACGACCCGCTGACGACGACGTTCTCCGCATCGACGCCGAGGATCTCTGCGGCAAGGCGACGGGCGGAGGGCAGGCCCTCCGGCGTGCCGTAGTTGTCCACGGCTGCCGCGCCGTCGACGAGCAGCGTGGACGAGTCGAGCACGTCCAGCATCGGGCGGGAGAGCGCCGTCTGCTCCGGCGAGGGCTTGCCACGCGCCATGTCAAGCGCCAGGTTCTGTGCCTTGAGGTCTGCCGCCTCGCGCTCGAGCTCCGCGATAGCGCTGTCTAGCTCTTCTGATTCCATCTGCTGGTAGATGTTTGCCATGGTGGCTCCTAGGTTCAGGTGTGTAACTAACAGGAGAGTATATCCCCGTGCGCGTGCGCGGTCATATACAGTAATAATATGGCAAGACACATTCACCCTATGGGCGTCGCGAAGGACACCGACAACCGGAGGCGGAGACCTTGGAGAAGAGCGAACAGACGTGGCTCGGCGGCGCCCAGGCACCCGAGTTCGGGGACTTGCAGAGACTGGTCGACGAGCTCTTCGAGGACGAGCCCGCTCGCATGGTGGGCAAGCTCGACGCCATCGAGCGCGCGCAGATAGACGACCTGAGCGGGGACCTGCTCGAGGTGATAGACCTCCTTCCCGGCGGCAGGTATGGCCGCCACGCACTCTGCAACCAGCTGAACTCCATACTCACCGCGCATGGATGGGGATACACCCACGGCACCGTGTCGTAGGCCCCGCTAGTGCATTGCGTCGCCCCGGGTGCGTGCGTAGCGGTGCACGCGAACCCAGGGCGACGCAATGGAGCCCCTCTGCTGCAATCGCGATCGCATATGTTAGGGCGCAATCCGAGCACCGAGCCCATCGAAGCGGTTAGTCGATGTCCTCCACCTGGTCCCGCATCTCGCCCTCGACGTCGTCCTCGTCGTCCGAGCCCAGCAGCGACCCGTTGGCGATGGCGTCGTGCACCCTCACGAAGACGATGCCCAGCACGCCGGACGTGACGGAACCGGCAAGAATCGCGCACTTGGCCGCAAGGATCTCATGCGCCTGCGGGAACGCGAGTCCCGCGATGAGGATAGACATGGTGAACCCCATGCCGCCCATGATGCCGACGGCGATTATCTGGTCCCACGTCACGTTGTGCGGAAGCCTCGCGAAGCCGATCTTCACGAGCAGGAGCGTCACCAGGATGATGCCAAGCGGCTTTCCGAGCACGGCACCCAGGAAGACGCCCTGGGTCACGGGGTCGAGCACGATGCTGCCAAGGTCGACGCCCACGAGCCTCACCTGCGCGTTCGTAAACGCGAACAGCGGCAGAATCAGGAAGTTCACCGTGGTGGAGAGGTTGCGCTCCACGCGCTGCAGCGGCGGGGTGACGTTGTGGATGATGCGCTCGACGCGGTTCGCGGACGCCGTGAAGTCGTGCTGACCCAGGATGTGCGTGCCGTCGTCGTAGTCGTCGTCCAGCATCGCGGCCTTCTCCTGCAGCCAGTCGCCAAGGTTCGACAGACGGATGTCGGACTTCGCGGGCAGGAAGAACGCCAGTATGACGCCGGCGAGCGTGGCGTGGATGCCGCTGTTGTACATGCACACCCACAGCAGCAGCCCCACCACCATATACGGCTTGACCGAGTACACGCGGGCGCGGGACAGCGCCGCCAGCAGCAGCACCGCGATGAGCGAGGCGGCGATCCACGCGATGTCCGGCGTCTGCCCGTAGAACAGCGCGAGCACCACGATCGCGAGGATGTCGTCCGCGATGGCGAGCGTCTGGAAGAACACCTTCGTCTCCGGGGCGACGCGATCGCCCAGAAGCGACATCACGCCCAGCGCGAACGCGATGTCCGTCGCAATTGGGATCGCCCACCCATGCGGGGCGCCGGCATGGTTGAACGCCAGGTAGATGATGGCGGGAAACGCGACGCCACCCACCGCGGCCAGCATGGGAAGCATCGCCTGGCGGGGCCTGCGCAGCTGCCCCACGGTCATCTCGTACTTCAGCTCGATGCCCACGAGCAGGAAGAACAGCGCCATCAGGAAGTCGTTCACGAACCCCTCGAACGATATCCCCGCGACGACGGGGCCGATCCTGAGCTCGAGCGGCGTCTCGAGGAAGTGGTGCACCGCCTCGTACGCCCCGGAGTTCGCGACGATCACGGCAAGCAGCGCCGCGCCGACCATGACGGCGGCGGCGATCGTGCCGTTCGACGTGACCTTCTCGAGCGCGTTCCTCTGGTCGCGCCGTCGCACGACCGCGGGCTCGCGTATGATCACGCTCTTGCGGACCACGTGCCTCCTCCCCTTAGCATCGCTCGTCTTCTTGTCGGGCCTGGATGCTCTGCTCTGCACCATGTTCGCTTTCTCTTCGAGGTCGACGCCAACGGTCGCGACCCGCGCCTCGCGGGCCACATACATAAAGATACGTTACCCGCAGCTGCCCCCTCGCCGGTCAGCCACCGATAACAAAGCTCCTCCAAGGCTTTCCGCAAGCGGCGTGCCCCATGAGGCCGGCGCGGGCGCAAACGCGCACGTGCACGCAGGTGCGCCGGGCGAGAAGAGCGTGGCCCCATGGCGGTTCCCGGGACGTTGTTTGCGCGCGGGCGCAAACGGGAACTATAGTAGGTGCATGCACGCCGCACGTCGGAAGGCCGCGGCGCGGTGCGCGCAGGGGGCCCGCGCGAGGGGGCCAAACGGAGGCGCGGTTGCGCCGGATGTCGGAGGAAACCATGAACGACCAGCGCATCGCAGTCATCACCGACTCTGGCACGGACACCCCGGCTGAGTTCTGCCGCGAGCACGACGTGAGGGTCATGCCGCTGCACATCAACTACGCGGACGGCACCACGTTCCAGAGCGGCGTAGACATCACGGCGGACGAGGTCACTCGGCGCCTCGCGACGGAGGTCCCCAAGACGTCGCTCCCCTCCCCCCACCAGATCCAGACGACGCTCGAGCAGGCACGCGCCGACGGCTACCAGAAGGCAGTCATCGTCACCATCGCGAGTGCCCTCTCCGCCACGAACCAGACCGCCCACATGGTTGCGGGCCAGATGGAGGACTTCCCCACCATCGTGGTGGACACGCGCTCCATCGGCATGGTCGCGGGCATGGTCGTCGAGCGCGCCGTGCAGATGGTCGAGGCGGGCGTGCCGTTCGAGCAGCTCCAGAGCAGGCTCGACTCCGTCGCGCAGCAGTCCAACGTGTTCTTCGCGGTCAAGTCGCTCGACTTCCTGTACAAGGGCGGCCGCATCAACGGCCACATCTACCGCATCGGCTCCGTGCTTAACATCAAGCCGATCCTCACCTGCGACGACGAGGGCTACTACACCATCGCCAAGAAGGCCCGCGGCTGGGACCGCGCGCTCGACACCATGGTCTCGCTCGTCGCGGAGAAGGCACGCCAGTACAAGCGGGCCCGCCTCGCCGTGTGCTGCTCCTCCACCACGCGCGACCTGTACGACGCTCTCGAGCAAAAGCTGCGCGCGGCCGTCCCCAACGTGGAGAGCGTCCAGAGGCACGACCTCTCCGCAGACCTCTTGGTGCACACCGGCCCAGAGATGGCCGGCATGGGCGTGCAGAACGCCGAGCTCGACTTCTAAGCTGACGCGTGCCGACGCCCCCACACGCCGGCACGCTCGTTTTTCTCGACAGATCCCGGGAGGCTCTATGGGCAAGGACGTGCGTGCAGACATCTGCGAGGTTGGAAGGCTCCTGTACGACCGCGGCTACGTCGCGTCCAACGACGGCAACATCTCCGTGCGCGTCGGCGAGAACGAGGTCATCGTCACGCCATCGGGCGTGAGCAAGGGGCGCATGGAGCCGGGCATGCTCGTGCGCTGCGACCTGGACGGCAACGTGCTTCCGGACGACGCGTCCGGACGCTTCCCCTCGTCCGAGGTCAAGATGCACCTTGCCGTGTACCGCGCCCGCCCGGACGTGCGCGCCGTCGTCCACGCGCACCCGGTCTTCGCCACGGCGTTCGCCATCTGCCGCCACGAGCTCGCGGAGCCCTACCTGCCCGAGCTCGTGCTCAACTTCGGCAAGATACCCGTGACCGACTTCGCGATGCTCTCCACCGACGAGGTGCCGCGCAGCCTCATGCCGTTCGTCCACGATTACAACGGCGTGCTGCTTGCCAACCACGGCGCGGTCGCCTGGGGCGGCGACGTCTGGGCGGCGTTCGACCTCATGGAGACGATCGAGCACAGCGCGAAGATCTACAAGGCCGTGCACGACCTTGGCGGCGGCGTGCCGCTTGCGCCGGAGGACGTCGCGCACCTGGAGCGGCTGCGCGCATTCTATCGCCGCCGCGCGGCACGTCGCGACGACGCGGCAGCGGGCGACGCAGGCGAAGGCGCCACGGACGCGAACGCATAGCAATTCAGACCGGACAGGACGGAACCAGACGAGAAGGGTGTGACAACCATGGCAGGGGAAGATCCAGAACCGGAGACGCCGGAGGCGGCCGCGACGCAGGCCGCCACGAGCGGCGTCACCAACGTGGACGCGGTGGAGCTGAGGGCGGACGGGGGCGCGGTCGTGATAATCGACCAGACGCTTCTGCCCAACAGGCTGGAGTACCTGGAGCTCGCGGACGCGAAGGACATGTACGACGCCATCTTCCAGCTGAAGGTGCGCGGCGCGCCGGCCATCGGCGTGTGCGCCGGCTACTGCTACTACGTGCTCGCCCGACAGGAGGCCGCGCGCGGCGTGGGCTACGACGAGTTCGCCTCTGCCATGGAGCGCCAGCGCGCCTACCTCAACTCCTCGCGCCCCACGGCGGTGAACCTCTCGTGGGCGCTGGGCCGCATGCACGGCGTGACGCTCGCGCACAGGGGCGAGGACCCAAGCGGCATCGTGGCGCTTCTCCGCAAGGAGGCCGTCGCCATCCACCGCGAGGACCTCGCGATGTCAGAGGAGATCAGCCGCCTGGGCGCGAGCCTGCTCAAGGACGGGGACGGCGTGCTCACGCACTGCAACGCCGGTCCGCTCGCGTGCCTGGGCTACGGCACGGGCCAGGGGCCGCTGTACTACGCGCACGACCACGGCAAGCGCGTGCACGTGTTCGCAGACGAGACGCGGCCGCTGCTGCAGGGCGCGCGTCTCACGAGCTACGAGCTTTACCGCGCCGGGATCGACGTCACGCTCATCTGCGACAACATGGCGTCCATCGTGATGAAGAACGGCTGGGTGCAGGCGTGCATGGTCGGCTGCGACCGCGTCGCCATGAACGGCGACGCCGCGAACAAGATCGGCACCTCGGGCGTCGCGATACTGGCAAGGCACTACGGCATCCCGTTCTACGTGCTGGGACCCACGTCCACCATCGACCGCGGCTGCCCCACCGGCGACGACATCAAGATAGAGCAGCGCGACCCCGAAGAGATCAAGACCATGTTCTACGCGGAGCCGAAGGCGCTGCCCGAGGTCAAGTGCTACAACCCCGCGTTCGACGTGACGGACCACGACCTCATCACGGCCATCGTGACCGAGAAGGGCATCTGCCGTCCCCCGTACACCCAGAGCCTCGCGGCGCTCTTTGAGTAGCGACCGCCCGGCCAGCACGCAACCATCATCCACAAGCGAAGGGAATCCCCATGTTCGAGACCGCATCAGCCTGCATCCGCTGCAACAAGGAAGACGTCGCGAAGGTCGTCCTCATGCCCGGCGACCCGCTGCGCGCCAAGTTCATCGCGGAGCACTACCTCGAGTCGCCCGTCCTGTTCAACGACGTCCGCAACATGCTGGGCTACACGGGCACGTACAAGGGCAAGCGCGTGAGCGTCATGGGCTCTGGCATGGGCATCCCCAGCATGTGCCTGTACGCGCACGAGCTGTACACGCAGGTCGGCGTGGACGCCATCATCCGCGTGGGCACCACGGGCGGCCTGCAGGACGACCTCCATGCCGGCGACATCGTGATCGCGCAGAGCGCGGCCACAAACTCCTCCATCGCGAGCCTGTACGACTCCCCCGTCAAGCTGGCCCCCACCTCGAGCTGGGACATGCTGCGCGACGCCGTCGCGGCGTGCGAGCGCCTGGGCTTCGGCTACCAGGTGGGCCAGGTCGTGAGCTCCGACGTGTTCTACAACCCGCGCGAGGACGCGCCCGTTCGCTACCGCGACCTCGGCCTGCTCTGCGTCGAGATGGAGACGGCGGGCCTCTACATCGAGGCCCAGACCAGCCACAAGAAGGCCGTGTCCATCCTGTCCGTGTCGGACACGTTCTTCACGGGCGAGTCGCTGAGCGCGGACGAGCGCGAGAAGAGCTTCACCAACATGATGGAGGCCTCGCTGGAGACCGCGCTCAACTACGCGTAGCGTCTCACCCCAAGGCACGGGGCCGACCGGCGCGCCTACGACAGGTGCGCCACCATGTGGCTCACGATCTTCGCGCAGTGCTCGGCCGCCTGCGCCTCGAACACGGGGTACTCCACCTCGGCGGTCCCGTCCGCCTTGTCGCTTATGGCGCGCACGATCACGTACGGCACGTCGTTCAGCCACGCGGTCTGGGCGATGCTCGCACCCTCCATCTCGACGCAGCTCGCGCCAAACGTCGTGCGGATGCGGTCCTTCTCGCCCTGCGTGCGCACAAACTGGTCGCCGGACGCCACGCGTCCCTCCACGCACGCCACGTCCGGTGCCACGGCGCGCACGGCGTCCTCGGCGGCCTTGCGCAGGCGCTCGTCCGCAGGAAAGTACGTGATGCCCAGGCTCGGCACCTCGCCGGGCGCGTAGCCAAAGTTCGTCGCGTCCACGTCATGGTGCACGGCGTCCGTGGACACCAGCACGTCGCCTATGTTCAGGCGCGCGTCCAGCGATCCCGCGACGCCGGTGTTGATGATGGCTTCCGCGCCAAAGCGCTCGATGAGCACCTGGGCGCATACCGCGGCGTCCACCTTGCCCACGCCGCACTTCACCACGGTCACCGGCGTGCCGCCAATCGTGCCGTCGTCAAACGCCATGCCGGCCACCTTCACGCGCGTGGGGTCGACCACCTTGCCACGCAGGTGCTCCACCTCGACGTCCATGGCGCCAATGATTCCAAGTTTCATGTTCTCTCCCCATCTGCCGCGAAGCGCGCCCCGCGGCCCTCGCTTTTTACTCCCGCGCGCCTGCCGCGTCCGCCAGCCACGGCCTTCCCTGCAGCACGCGCGTGACGCGGTCCTGAGCCGTGCCAAACGCCACGTCCGGCCTCACGTGCAGCCACACCGTGCCGCGGGTGCCGTACGCGTCGAAGCCGGAAAACGTCACGCCAACCTCGAACGCGTCGTCCGCAAGCTCGCCCAAGGCCTCCGTCGCCAGGCGCCTGACCTCCTCGCTCACGCTCGTAAGGTCCGCGTCGGGGCGCACCAGCACGTCCACGCCACAGCAGCCCAGCGACGAGGCCCCCTTGCGCGTGAACGCGGTCTTGTTCAGCACGCTGTTGGGGATGACCTGGTCGTTTCCCAGACGGTCGCGCACGATGGTGCTGCGCCAGTTCACGTCCGTCACGAAGCCCTCGAACCCGCCAACGGACACGTAGTCGCCCGGCTGCACCACCTTGCCCAGCATGAGCCCCAGCCCGCTGAACACGTTCGATACCGTGTCCTGCAGGCCAAACGACAGCACGACGGACGTGACGCCCAAGGCGGCCACGAACGCCGTCGCCTTGATGCCAAACACGGGCTCCAGCACACTCAGCAGCCCAAACGCCCAGATTACGCCGCGGATGATGTTCACGAAGATCGACGCGGACGGTATGGAGGACGCGTCCAGCACGCGCCTGGCCACGCGGGTGACGCCGCGGTCAACCACAAGCGTCACCACGGCGGCCACGGCCAGGTACACGACCTTCCACACAACCGTTGCCCAACCCATCGCAACCTCCCGCTAGCCTATCTTCACGATGGGCGCGAAGCCCTTCATAAGCTTCTTCGTCTTGCCGGTCCTCGTGAAGTACACGGTGATGGTGTCGCCGGAGGCCTCCTTCACGATGCCGGGCCCAAACGTCTTGTGCGACACCTGGTCACCGGGAGCAAACGTCTCCTCCGCCTTCTTGCGGTCGCGCACGGGCGCTGCCGCCGCCGGGCGAGAAGAGCCTGCCCCCATGCCCGCGGACGCACCGCCAATCGGGCGACCCGGCCAGCTGGGGGCCGCGGTGCCGCTCGGACGCGCGCCGCCGGTCGAGCGCGTGTGGCTGCCGAACACGTGGCCGCCGTACACCTCGGAGCCGCGACCCGATCCGTACGTGCCGTGGCGGTCGCCGCGCTTCTCCCATCCCACGCCGCTGAAGCCGGACGACCCCACGCCGATGGCGTTCACGTCCTCGGGCGGGATCTCGTTCAGGAAGCGGCTGCGCGGGTTCGTCTGCACGGAGCCAAACATGCGGCGCGTCACGGCGTACGTCAGGTACAGCCGCTTCTCCGCGCGCGTGATGGCCACGTACGCAAGGCGGCGCTCCTCCTCGATGGACTCCGCGTCGCCCTCGTGCGCGCGGTGCGGGAAGATGCCCTCCTCCATGCCGGCCACGAACACCACGGGAAACTCCAGGCCCTTGGCGGAGTGGATCGTCATCATCGTGATGGCGCTCGACTGCCCCGCAAGCGAGTCGAGGTCACTCCTCAGGGCCAGCCACTCCATGAACGCGGGGAGCTTCTCGGCCGCCACCGGCGGAAGTCCGCCCGCGCCCTGAACGCCCGCGCCCTGCGCCGCTGCCCCCGCCGCCGGCGCAGCGGCCGCGCCACCGTCGAGCGCGCCGGCCTCGCGCAGCTGCTCCAGGCTCTCGAGCGTCGCCGCCGCGTCCTCGTGCGTCTCGTCGAACTCCTGCGCGACGCCAAAGAACTCCTTGATGTTCTCTACCCTGCCGTCGGCCTCCATGGTCTGCTCCGCCTCGAGTGCCTGGATCAGCCCGGTGCGGTCGATGATCATCTGCACCACGTCCGCCAGGTCGCCGTCAAAGTGGCGCGCCGCCTCGATCGCGTTCGTGAAGCCGGCGAGCGCGTTCCTGGCCTTCGCGCTCAGGACGCCCGGCTCCGTGACGCACGCCTCCGCGGCCGAGAAGAACGATATCCCCCGCTCGGCGGCATAGGCGCGGATGCGGTTGACGGACGTCGTCCCCAGCCCGCGGCGCGGCGTGTTGATGACGCGCAGCGCGCTGACGTCGTCGTCCGGGTTCACGACCAGCTTGAGGTAGGCCATAACGTCGCGGATCTCCGCGCGGTCGAAGAAGCGCGTGCCGCCCACGATCTTGTACGGCACGCCCGCGCGCAGGAACATGTCCTCGAGCGTGCGCGACTGCGCGTTCGTGCGATAGAACACGGCGACGTCGTCGTAGCTCGTGCCGCGGTCGTGCAGCTTCTCTATCTCGCTGCCGATCCAGCGCCCCTCGTCGCGCTCGTCCGCGGCCTGGAACACCTCGATCTTCTCGCCGTCGCCGCGGTCCGTGAACAGGCGCTTCTGCTCGCGGCGCGAGTTGTTGCGCACCACGGCGTTCGCGGCGTTCAGGATGTGGCCGGTCGAGCGGTAGTTCTGCTCAAGCTTCACCACCTCGGCGTCCGGGTAGTCCTTGCGGAAGCTCAGGATGTTCTTGATGTCCGCGCCACGCCAGCTATAGATGGACTGGTCGTCGTCGCCCACGACCATGAGGTTGCGGTACTTCTTCGCAAGCAGGTTCGTGATCGCGTACTGCACGGCGTTCGTGTCCTGGTACTCGTCCACGCTGATCTGGCGGAAGCGCTCCTGGTAGCGGTCGAGCACCTCCGGCTCCTTGCTCAGGAGCTCGAACGTCTTTACCAGCAGGTCGTCGAAGTCCATCGCGTTCGCGCGGGCCAGGCGCCGGTCGAGCTCCGCGTACACGCGGGCCGCCGCGCGCTCCACGGGCGACTGCGCCTGCGAGGACATCTCCTCCGCAGACACGAGGGCGTTCTTCGCCTGGCTTATCTTGGAGCGCACCGCCGGCAGCGGGCACTGCTTCGAGTCGAGGTCGAGGTCGCTCATGATGCTCTTGACCAGGCGCTTCGAGTCGTCGTCGTCGTAGATCGTGAAGTTTGGCTTATAGCCCAGAAGGTCGGCGTCCTCGCGCAGCATGCGCACGCACATGGCGTGGAACGTGCAGATCCACATGCCGCGCGTGCCGCCGGGCAGCACCTTGCCCAGGCGCTCGCGCATCTCGGCCGCGGCCTTGTTGGTGAACGTGATGGCCAGCACCTGCCACGGGCGCACGCCCTCGTCCGCGATCATGTGGGCGATGCGGTACGTGAGCACGCGCGTCTTACCAGAGCCCGCGCCGGCAAGCACCAGAAGCGGGCCGCGCGTGCACTCCGCCGCCCTGCGCTGCGCGGGGTTGAGGCCGTCCAGGTCGACGCTCGGGCGCGCGGGCGCCTGGGGTACGGGCGCGGGACCGTCGGCGGGAACGTAGTCCGCGGGTGCCCAGGCGGCGCCGTCTGACACGCCGTCCTGCGCGGTCACGTCGCCGTAAGCGTCGAGCGGCACCTCCTCCGGCGCAGGCGCGGGCGAGCCCTGGCCCGCAGGGCCTCCCATCAGCGAAAAGAGCGATTGTTGCACGTCTTGGGGCATGTACTTCTCCTCCAGCCTCTTGTTTGTCCTGAATGAGTCTAACGCAGCCGGGCGACACGAATCCCACCCTGCGGAATACCTCCGCACGATTTGCCGCCGCCCGTCCGCGGCTGCGTTCGCTATCATGTCCCCAACCACGCGCCAGCCGCAGGGGCCCGGCGCGCCAGGCACGCGACGGACGGGAGCCCGCATGAAGATGACGAAGACGTTCTGCAACTGCCGCGACGTGACGTACGCGGACATCATGGCGGCCATGCGCGCCGGCGCCACCACGGCGGAAGAGGTGTCGGCCGCCACGGGCGCGGGCACGGGCTGCGGGCGGTGCCGCGAGGCGCTGGACTTCGTGGTGCGCGACTTTCTGGAGGAGCTCGGGGCCGAGAAGGACGGCTCCCTCCCCCTGTAGCGCCCGCGGTGCCGCACGCCGTCATACGGTGCTTCTCACCTTGCCGAACTTGACAACCGAACGGGTAGATGCAACACTTTCACCAGTAGTTATGAATGTCTGCTCATGTGTTCAAGTCTTGTGCGCGACACCCGCGCGCACTGCGAGGAAGGATGTGCCATGTCCTGCAAGTGCTGCTCTTCCACAAAGGACGATTCCTGCCGCCACCGCGACGAAGACGAGGCCGAGCGCGACGCGTCGTGCGGCTGCTGCTCGGGCGATGCCGACGTCGACAGCGATGACGACGATGACGACGATGACCCCTCCGTCCTGCGGAAGAAGATCTGCGCGTCCGCGGTGCTTCTGGTGGTGGCCGTCGTCGTAAACCGCGCGGCCGCGCTGCCGCTGTGGGCCCAGCTCGTCACCTACCTGCCCGCCTACCTGGTGGCGGGCTGGGGCGTGCTGCGCGAGGCCGCGGAGTCCATCGCGAAGCGCCGCCCGTTTGACGAGGACTTCCTCATGTCCGTCGCGACGCTGGGCGCGCTGCTCATTGGCTTTGTGCCGGGCGGCGAGCCACAGTTTGCGGAAGCGGTGTTCGTGATGCTCTTCTTCCAGGTGGGAGAGCTGTTCGAGGGCATGGCACAGGAAAGCTCGCGCCGCTCCATCCGCGAGCTGATGCAGATTCGCCCCGACGTGGCGTACGTGGAGCGCGACGGCGAGGTCGTGGCCGCAGACCCCAACGACGTTGCGGTGGGTGACGTGATGGTGGTGCGCCCGGGCGAGAAGATCGCGCTGGACGGCGTTGTGATCGAGGGCCAGACGAGCCTTGACACCGTGGCCCTGACCGGCGAGAGCGTGCCGCGCGACGCCGGCGTGGGAGACGACGTGGCGTCCGGCTGCGTGAACCTGACGGGGCTTCTGCGCGTGCGCGTGACGAGGGGCTTTGGCGAGTCCACGGCAAGCAGGATCATCGACCTGGTGCAGAACGCGAGCCGCAGCAAGTCGCGCTCCGAGAACTTCATCAAGCGCTTTGCGCGGGTGTACACCCCGGTCGTGGTGTACCTGGCCATGGCCGTCGCGCTGGTGCCGCCGATCTTCTCGCCCGACTTTGCGGCGGCGCTTCCCACGTGGGTGCTGCGCGCACTCACGTTTTTGGTGGTGAGCTGCCCGTGCGCGCTGGTGCTTTCGGTACCGCTGACGTTCTTTGGCGGGATCGGCGGGGCGTCGCGCCGCGGCATCCTGGTGAAGGGCTCCAACTACCTGGAGGCGCTCGCGAAGGCGCAGACCGTGGTGTTCGACAAGACGGGCACGCTCACGAAGGGGACGTTCAAGGTGACGCAGGTGCACCCGTCAAACATGGCGGACGAGGAGCTTTTGCACCTGGCCGCGCACGTGGAGGCGAACTCCACCCACCCGATCGCGGCGGCGCTCAGGCTGGCGTTTCCGCTGGACGATGACGACTGCGTCGTGAGCGACGTGACGGAGGAGGCCGGCCACGGCGTGGTTGCGACGGTGAACGGGCATCGCGTGGCCGTGGGCAACGCCGCCCTGATGCGCGAGGTAGGTGCCACGCCGGAGACCTGCCACACGCTGGGCGGATCGGTGGTGCACGTTGCCGTGGACGGCGCGTACGCCGGGCACGTGCACGTTGCGGACGAGGTGAAGCCGGACGCGGCGGAGGCCATCCGCGCGCTGAGGGAGCTGGGCGTGCGCCGCACCGTCATGCTGACGGGCGACCGCGAGGTGACGGCAGAGATGGTGGCGCGCGAGCTTGGCATCGACGAGTTCCACGCCGAGCTTCTGCCCGAGGACAAGCTCGACCAGGTGGAGGGCCTGATGGACTCCCGCGAGGAGGACGCGACCCTTGCGTTTGTGGGCGACGGCATAAACGACGCCCCCGTGCTTGCCCGCGCGGACGTGGGCATTGCCATGGGCGCCATGGGGTCTGACGCCGCCATCGAGGCCGCGGACGTGGTGCTGATGGACGACAAGCCGTCGAACGTGGCCGTCGCCATGCGCATCGCCCGGCGCACGCTGCGGATTGCCCGCCAGAACATCGTGTTCGCGGTGGCAGTGAAGGTCGCGATACTGGCGCTGGCCGCCGTGGGCCTGGCCCCCATGTGGCTTGCGGTCTTTGGCGACGTGGGCGTCATGGTGCTGTGCGTGCTGAACGCGACGCGCGCGCTGAGGTAGCGCCGGCGCGACGTTTGGGGCCATGCGGACTTCCTTTTGGGGCGGGCCGGACGGGGACGGCACTCGCACCCCATGATACCCGCGCGGCCGTCACTCGCGCTAGAATGGCCTAACGCGCACCGCGCGACACCAGCAGCCCTTTGCAACCGCCCGCCCCGAAGGAGCGTCATGCACATTCCGGAGAACTACCTGAGCCCGTCCACCTGCGGCGTGTTTGCCGTTGCCATGGTGCCCCTGTGGATGCGCGCCGCACGCCACGTGCGCGAGGAGGTGCCGCGGCAGAAGATGCCGCTCGTGGGGGTGGCCGCGGCGTTCTGCTTTCTGGCGATGATGTTCAACATCCCGCTACCCGGCGGCACCACCGGCCACGCCGTTGCGGGGACGCTGGTGGCAATCCTGTTTGGGCCGTGGACGGCGACCTTGGCCATAAGCATGGCGCTGGCGATACAGGCGGTCATGTTTGGCGACGGGGGCATCCTGGCGCTGCCGGCGAACTGCTTCAACATGGCGTTTGTGCTGCCGATGTGCGGGTATGCCGTGTACGGCCTGCTGCGCGGGCGAGAGGAACGGCACAGCGACGCCGCGGGCACGGGCCTTGGGCGCGAGCTCGTCGCGGCCGGCGTGGGCTCCTACGTGGGCATCAACGCCGCCGCCCTGTGCGCGGCCATCGAGTTTGGCGTGCAGCCGCTGCTGTTTTCGGACGCGGCGGGACGCGCCCTGTACTGCCCGTACCCGCTGTGGGTCTCTGTTCCGGCCATGCTCGCGGGGCACCTGACCGTGTGGGGCGCAGCGGAGGTGGTGTTCACCGTCGGCATCCTGGCGTTCGTGCGGAGGGTGGCCCCGGACTTTGGCCTGGGGAGCCTTGCGGGCGACGACGCGCGGGTTGCCCCGGCGCGCGCGGCGCGTCCCGTGCTCGCCCTGGTGGCGGCGCTTGCCGTGCTGACGCCGCTTGGGCTTCTGGCGACGGGCGACGCCTGGGGCGAGTGGTCCGTGGGCGACCTTGCCGCGCGGGTGGGGTACACCCCCGCCGGCATGGCGCACGGCTGGGAGTGGGCGTCGCTCATGCCGGACTACTCGCTGGGCGCGCTGCCGGCGTGGCTGGGCTATGTGCTGAGCGCCGCGGTCGGCGTGGCCGCGCTGCTCGTTGCGTTCAGGCTGCTTGGGGCACAGGCCCCCTCCCACGTGGACTTTGGGCCGCGCCGCGATGGCTAGCGAGGGCGACGGGCGCGGAGCGGAGCGCGCGGGTCTCCCCGCGTGGCTCATGCGCGACGAGGCGTACGAGCCCCCGCGCGAGCGGGGAAGCTTCGTGACGAAGAGCCTGCTGGGCATGACGGGGGTGCTCGCGCGCATGCGCCTGGACGACGGGCGCGACGGGCCGCTGAGCCCCTCCGCCCCGCTGAAGCTTCTGCTGGGCCTTGCGACGATCCTGCTGACCTCTCTCTGCCGCAACTACGCCTTCGTGCTGGTGGTGCTGGCGCTCGCCCTTGCGCGCGCCGCGCTGTTGCCCGCGCGGGCGCTGAGGCGCACGGCCGCCGTCGCCGGGGTCGCGTCCGCGCTCACGTTTGCGGTGATGCTGCCCGCGACGCTTTTGGGGCAGGCGCACTCCGCGGTGCTGCTGGGCACGAAGGTGCTGGTGACGACCACCGTCGCCATGGAGGTGACGCTCACCACGGCCGCGGGCGAGCTCACTCGCGCCCTGCGCACGCTGCGCGTGCCGGCCACGGCCGTGCTGACGCTCGACCTTGCGCTGCGCAGCATAGTGGACCTGGGCCGCGTGGCGACCGAGGTGCTGTGCGCGCTTCGCCTGAGGAGCGTGGGGCGCGACCACGACAAGAGGTCTTCCATAGGCGGCGTGGGCGGCGTGCTCCTGCTGAAGGCCGGCAGGTCCGCGGCCGAGACGGCGGACGCGATGGCCTGCCGCGGCTTCGACGGCTCCTATGACGTGACGCCCGAGCGCCCCCGCCCGCACCAGCGCGCGGTTGACTGCGCGTGGCTGCTGGGAGCGGCCGCTCTTCTCGCCCTCTTCTTCTATCTGCAGGGACTGGTCTAGATGCATCCTGACGTTCACCCACAGAGCCTCCACCATCCGCACGCCACGGACGCGCGGCCGTCGCTTATGCGCTTTGACGACTTCTGCTTTGCCTACGACGACGTGCCCGTGCTGCGCCACATCGACCTTGAGATCGACGCGGGCGACTCCGTGGTGCTGATGGGCGACAACGGGTCGGGGAAGTCCACGCTGCTGCGCGCGATGAGCGGGCTGATCCACCCGCAGGTGGGGACGTACCGCTTTGACGGTCAGCTGGTGGACGCCACATCCATGCGCGACCCGGGGTTCAGCCGCCGGCTGCACCAGCGCGTGGGGTTCATCTTCCAGGACAGCGACAGCATGCTCTTCACGGCGAGCGTGGAGGACGAGGTGGCGTTTGGGCCGTCCCAGATGGGGCTCTCCGCGAAGGAGGTCGCCGGGCGCGTGGACGACTGCCTGGGGCTTTTGGGAATCGCCCACCTGCGCGGGCGCGCGCCGTACAACCTCTCTGGCGGGGAGAAGAAGAAGGTGGCCATCGCGAGCGTTCTGGCCATGAACCCCGAGGTGCTGTGCCTGGACGAGCCGATGGCCGCGCTGGACGCCCGCACGCAGGAGTGGCTGCTGGGATTTCTGAAGCAGCTGAAGCGCGCCGGCAAGACGCTGGTGGTGGCGACGCATGACCAGTCGCTTGCGGACGAGCTGGCGGACTACTTTGTGTACATGGGCGACTTCCACGGGTACGCCGGCCGGCCCCACGTGCACGTTAACGAGTAGCGGGCGGGGGCGCCGGCGCCGCGGATACGCACCCGGTCCCAGTTTACGGGATCCTGCAAGGTCGCCACCGGTGTGTGCGGGGGCGCCGGGAGCGTGGGTACACACCCGGCCCCAGTTCGCAAGATCCTGCAAGGTCGCCCCTGGTGCGTGCAGGGGCGGCTGGGACGCGGGTACACGCCCGGCCCCAGTTCGCGGGATTCCGCAAGGTCGTGGCGGGTGCGTACCCGCCGCCGCACACACCCGGCCCCAGTTTGCGCGACCCCGCAAGGTCGCCCCCGGTGCGTTGCGCAAAGAGGGGTCCCGTGCCACGAAGTCGCGGGTGTGCTTCGCGAAATGCGAGAATCCCCCGGGTGTGCTACGCGCGCGCTTGGTTCGATTCCACATAATCGCAGGTAGGTTGGCCGAGACATAACTCGTTTAACCATCGTGGGGTCACACACCGGGGGGTTCCTGCCACGGTTGCCCCCGGGGCGCAACACACCCGGCCCGAGCTTGCACGATTCCGCAATGTCGGTCCGGGTGCGTGCAGGCGCAGCCGGGCCCCGGGCACACACCCGCGCCGAGTTTGCAGGGGGTCCGTAAACTCGGGCCCCACGAGTGCGGTCGGCGCTGCGTGCCGGTACACGTCTGCCGCGAGCTTGCACGGACCCGTGAAACTCGGCCGCGACGTGTACGGGCGCGTCGACTCGGGGCTCACGTGCACCGGCGACCGTCACCAGCGCCGCCCATGTGCCAACGCCGCGCACGCGCCGGGGGCCACGTGGCGACGCCACCTAAATCTCGTTGCTCGCAGACGGGCGCATCGCACCCTTTCCTTCCCCGCGCCTCTTTCCTCCCCCGCCCCCCGCAAAATTCGCGCTTGCACCCAACGTAACGTAGGGGTTTACCATCGCATTGTGACGGCGGGACAACATGGGAGCGCAGCGCATGGAAAGCAGGGGCAGGAACGGCAAGCGCGCGGGGGCGCCCGAGCGCACGTACTCCGTGGGAGAGTTCGCCTCGCTCACGGGCGTGACGGTGCGGACGCTCTACCACTACGAGAGCCTCGGGCTCCTGCACCCGCGTCGCCTGCCAAACGGCTACCGGCAATACGGCCGCGCCGACGTTGACCGCATGCAGCAGATCCTCATCCTGCGCGAGCTTGGCATGGGGCTCTCGGACATCGCGCGGAACCTGGACGTGCCGCCGGCACAGCGGCGCCAGACGCTCCGGCACCACCTTGAGCAGCTCAGGCGCCAGCGGGATCGCCTGGACAGAATAATCGCGAGCGTCGAGGCGACGCTCGCAGAGTTAGACGGAGGAAACACCATGAGCGCGGACGAGAAGTTCGAGGCATTCAAGCAGGAGCTCGTCGACGCAAACGAGCGAGAGTACGGGCAGGAGGTCCGCGGGCGCTGGGGCGACGAGGCCGTGGACGCGTCGAACCAACGCCTGATGGGCCTCAGCCGCGCGGACTTCGAGCGCGCCCAGAAGCTGGAGGGCGACGTCCGCAGCGAGGTGCTCGCGGGCCTCGCGGACGGCGATGCCGACGGGTCCCACGGCGCGGCCGCGGCGTCCGCGCACGCGGCATGGCTGCGCCTCTTCTGGCCCGAGGGCACGTTCAGCCCCCAGGCGCACGCCGGCCTTGCCCAGATGTACCTGGCAGACGACCGCTTCCGCGCCTACTACGACGCCTGGGCGCCCGGCGCGACGGAGTTCCTCGTGCGGGCAATCGAGCGCTCGGCCGGTCACTAGCCGCGCGGCGCCGCGCCGCGCGGCGCCTACACGTCACCGGCGCCTACACGTCACCTACACGGCCCCGGCGCGCGGCCGCCCCGCCCGGGCGCCCCTCACGCGCCGTCCTACGCGTCGAGCTTCCCGTAGAACGAGGTCAGCAGCTCCGCGGACTTGTGCAGAGCCTCCAGCTCGTCCTTCTGCAGGTCGATCTCCACGATCTCCTTCACGCCGGTGTGGTCCAGGATCGCCGGGACGGATAGGTACGTGCCGCTAAGCCCGTACATGCCGTCCACGCGCACGGACACCGGCATGATGCTCTTCTCGTCCAGAAGGATGGACTTCGCTATGGCCGTCACGCTCGCGCCGATGCCGTAGCAGGTGTTGCCCTTGCGGCTGAACACGTCCCAGCCGGCCTGCACCGTGCGCTTGCGCAGGTCCTCGCGGGTGGTGCCGCGCGTGCGCGGCGCGTTGTCGCGCAGGACGTCGTCCACGCGCTTGCCGCCGATGGTCGCGCTGTTCCAGCTCACGATCTCGGAGTCGCCGTGCTCGCCCAGCACGAACGCCTCCACGCTCGCGGGTGCCAGGTCGTACATCTGCGACAGCGCGCGGCACAGGCGCGCCGTGTCCAGGTTGGTGCCAGAGCCTATCACGCGCTCCGCGGGAAGTCCGCTCACGCGCCACGTGTAGTAGGTCATGATGTCCACCGGGTTCGAAACCACGATGAAGATGCCGTTGAAGCCGGAGGCCATCACACTCTGAACCACCTCACGCACCACGTGCAGGCTGGGCTTCAGCATCTCTAGGCGGTCGTTCGAGTCCTTCGGCATGGGCGCGGCGGCCGTGATCACCACGATGTCGGCGTCGGAGCACTCCTCGTATCCGCCCGCATGCACCCTCATGTTGCGGTTCATGAAGTAGACGGCGTCCTGCATGTCCAGCGCCTGGCCTACGGCGACCTCCTTGTTGATGTCGATGAGGCAGACGTCCTCGCAGAGCCCCTGGCTCACGATGCTGAACGCGGTGGTGGATCCCACGTTGCCCGCGCCGACGATTACGACCTTCGAGTTCCTGAAGCTCATATGCACCTCGCTTGTCTTGGTTGGTTCAGGCACCTGTCGATGCGGTCGCGAACGCAGCCGCACGACGCCTGCCATGCTTGCACAAACGGGTGCGCACGGGTGCCTCGTACGGCAAACGTCTCAGCGACAACACAAGCGATCGCACGTCTTCGTGCCGCGAGAAGGACGTTGGTACCGCCCGCGGCCCATACCCAACACCAGCCTGCCCGTTCTGCGAACGTTTCGCGCGGTGGCGCAACTTGCCGTATGCTTGTGCACGATTGCAACCTGCGAAGGAAGGCCGGTCGTGGAAGACCAGATCCTGCTCATAAACGACATGTGCGGCTACGGCAAGGTGGCGCTCGCCGCTATGCTGCCCGTGCTCACCCACATGGGGTACCGCATCCACAACCTGCCGACGGCGCTGGTTTCGGACACGCTCAACTACCCCAAGTTCTACATCCAGGACTGCACGGAGTACGTCCGCAACACGCTCCCCATCTGGGACGAGCTCGGCTTCACGTTCGACGCGATCTCCACCGGCTTCATCCAGAGCGAGGAGGAGTCCCGCATCATCGCGGACTTCTGCGAGCGCCACGCCGCCAAGGGCACGAGCATCTTCGTGGACCCCATCATGGCGGACCACGGCCGCCTGTACGCCGGCATCCCCAAGACCACCATCGGCCTCATGCGCAGGCTCGTCTCGCTCGCGGACTACACCGTGCCCAACTACACCGAGGCGTGCCTGCTCACGGACACCCCCGTCGACCTGGAACGCGGCGTTTCTCGCCCAGAGGCGGAGCGCCTCGTGGACGGCATCCGCAAGATCGGCGCGCGCTCCGTCGTGATCACGAGTGCCCTCGTGGAGGGCCGCCCCATGGTGCTTGGCTACGACCACCTGCTTGGCGAGCGCTTCGCCCTGCCCATCCAGATGGTGGACGTGTACTTCCCCGGCACGGGCGACATATTCTCGTCCGTCATGATCGGCCACGTGCTGCACGGCATGCCGCTGGCCCAGGCCACGTCGCGCGCGATGGAGGCGGTGCGCAAGCTCATCGTGCGCAACCAGTACCAGGAGGACAAGTCGCGCGGCATCCCCATCGAGACCTGCCTGGACGCGCTGGACTAGCCCCCGCCCCGGGCGCCCACGGGCGAGAAGAACGCGGCCCCTTGGCCAAGACCCAACTGCAGACGCACACAAAAGCGGCCCCAGAGCGTGAACTCCGGGGCCGCCGTCTTACCATGTCAGGAGGCCATTCCTCCGTCTGGAACCGCTACTCGCGGTTGCGCTTGCGCACCACGAGGGCGATTGCAACGATCGCGACGCCGGCGATGGCGATCGCGACGGGAACCATCGCGTTGTTGGTGTCGCCGGTCGAGACGAGCCTGCCGGATGCGGCCTTGGCCGGGCTCTTCTTGCTCGGTGCGGTGCTGCCGTTTGCGTTGTTGTTGCTAGCGCTAGCGTTGCCGTTGCCGGCGTTGGTGTTGGCGTTGCCGGTGTTGTCCGAGCTCGGCTTGTCGTCGGGCTTCGGTTCCGGTTTCTTCTCGTTCACCGTGATCGTCGCAGCCTCGGAAGTGACGGACTCGCCGTTCTGGCTGTTCGTGACGGTGCACTGGTACTCGAACGTTCCCACCTTAGAGGTGTCCACGGAGCACGTGGAGCTCTGGCTTGCAATGCCGGGGGCAGCAGCGCGCGCCATCGGCTTCGCGGCGGCAGCCGTAGCCTTAGTGGCAGGCGCGGCCTTCAGCAGAGCGACCGTGCTCTTCTTTGCCGCGCGGGCGTCTGACTGCGAGGCGGCGGTGTTGGCGGAAACATCCTTGACCGTCCACTTGTAGGTCAGGTACTGGTCGGAGCCGGCGACGCCGTCGGGAATTGTGGCCGTCACCTTGAGGTCAGCAGCCTTGTCACCCTTCTCGTACGTGGCACTCTGCGGCTGCTCGGTAATCTGCGGAGCAACGGCCGCGGTTGCATAGCGAATCGGGGCCTTCAGGTCGCCCTTCGCGGCGTCGAGGTCGCTCGGCACGAAGTCTCCATTCATACCGCCGTTCACATAGGTGCGCATCTCGTCCAGCAGCGCCTTCGACTTGGCGTAGGTCTCCTTGCTCGCCTGCTCGAAGAGCTTGTTCGCAAGTTCGGTGCGCTTATCGGACGGGGTCTTCTGCATTTCGGCATCCGCGGCATTCTGCTGCGAGATGAGCTCATTCTGCAGGGCGTCCAGGTAGGCGCGGGTGGGGACTGCGAGCTTGTCGCGGTAGTTGTATGCGAGGGTGTTGATGTCCATCAGCACGTAGTCGAGCGAGCCGTTGTCGGTCGAAGCGTCGAGGGCTGCCTTGACGTTGTCCCTCTCGTAGGCGTCGCCGGTGTGGTCCTCGCTGAAGCTGTGGATGTCGGGATAGATGGTCTTGTCCACCTCGGTCAGCAGCGCGGAGTACACGGGCACGGCCACGCTGAACTCGGCGCGTGACAGCGCCTCCCACTGGACGGTCGCGATGTCAGAGGTGAGGCCGCTCCGGATCTGGAACATGTGGGTCTCGACCGTGCGGTTGTTGCCGATGGCATACAGCTTGGAGTTCGTGTTCGCGTTCAGGTCGCTCGTCTGCTCGCCGCGGGCGGCGTAGGAGCGCAGCGCCTGGAACAGGTCAACCTTGCCGGACGGGGCAAAGAGCAGCTCCGGGTCAGAGATCGAGGTCACGCCCTGCCAGCCGGAGGCGGTAAAGTCCTTCGTGTACGTGCCGTCCGCAAGTGGGTTGCCAAAGTACGCGCGACCCTGTGCGTAGCGGGTGTCCTGCGCGATGCCCTCGTCCTTGCCATAGGACGTGGCGACGTCCAGCTGACCGTCGTCGAAGTACGTGGCGGTACCGGCGTCCTTTGCGACCTTCTCCAGGTTGGCGGAGTGCAGGCAGACGAGGCTGTCCCCAAGGTCCACGTCAAACTTCAGGTTGCTCATGTTCGGGTTCACGGAGACCTTGTCCGGCGCGATGGCCGTCAGGTTTACCGCGCACCACTGGTGACCGGAGAGCTGCATGAAGACCCAGGTCTCTGCGCTGTCCGCGATGATGATCTGGTTGCAGTCGTAGCTGCCATTCTTGTCGATAATCTCGCCCAGCAGCTTCACGCCGTCACGGGCGGTAGCGGCGCAGCCCAGCACGACGTCGGGAATCGTGTACTCGCCGATGCCGGAGGGGTCGTTGCTGTCCTCGGAGCCGCAGGGGTCGACGGCCTTGACCTTGCCGTTGTAGCCGGTGGTCAGCGTGGCAGAGACGCTCACGCCCTTCTCGTTGGTGCCGGCCTCGGAGTACGCGTCGTCGCGTCCGTCCCAGCCAGAGGGGAGGTCGCGCACATACGTGTGGCGATACGTCGTGCCGTCAAACGTCCACTCGAAGTTGGACTCGTCCGAGCTGAACTTGGGATTCGTAACGCTCTCCTGGATGCCGAACGCCTTGGGATGGCGGCTCGCGTAGTCCTCCGAGCGGCCGACGTACGTGTCGCCGGTGTCCGTGACGCCCTTGCCCATGTAGATCTGGGTGCACGCGAGCGCGCCCGTGGGCATCGCCATCACGATGGCGGCGGCCACCGTCATCGCACGCCCGAAGCGCCTGAAGCGACCAAGCGCCCTTGGATGGGTCTTTCTCATAAAGCCTCCCCGATTCCTTTTGGCGCGGCACCGACCGCACCAGACGTTATAACCAACGCATGAATCATCCCACGCCCCAAGTTCCCTGTAAAGCGCCTTAAACGCGTGCGACGCAATGCAGACGGTAAGCGGAAACATACAAATTCTAACGAGAAGGACCTGCCCCGCATGCTTGCGAGGCAGGTCTAAAACGAGAGCCCTATCCAATGTTTCTGGCGTGCGCGGCGCCGGTCGAACCTAGTCGCGCGTCAGCTTGCGGTGCAGGCGGTGCGGCTTGGAGAGGTCTGGTCCCAAGCGCTTCACACGGTCCTTCTGGTAGTCCTCGAAGTTGCCCTCGAACCAGTGCCACGCGCCGGGGTTCTCGTCCGTCCCCTCCCACGCAAGGATGTGCGTGCAGATGCGGTCCATGAACCAGCGGTCATGGCTCGTGATCACGCAGCAGCCCGGGAACTCCAGGAGCGCCTCCTCCAGGCTCTCCAGGGTCTCGGTGTCGAGGTCGTTCGTGGGCTCGTCCAGAAGCACGAGGTTTCCGCCCTGGCGCAGGGTCAGGGCCAGGTTCAGCCTGTTCCTCTCGCCGCCAGAAAGCACGCCGGCACGCTTCTGCTGGTCCGTGCCCTTGAAGCCGAACGCGCTCACGTACGCGCGGCTCGGGATCTCCTGCCTGCCAACGGTGATGTAGTCGTTGCCGCCGCTCACGACCTCCCACACCGTCTTCTGCGGGTCGAGGCCCTCGCGGTTCTGGTCCACGTACGAGAGCTTCACCGTCTCGCCCAGCTCCAGCGAGCCAGAGGTGACGGGCTCCTGGCCCACGATCATCTTGAACAGGGTCGACTTGCCCACGCCGTTTGGGCCGATGACGCCCACGATGCCGTTGCGCGGCAGGCTGAAGCTCAGGTCGTCAATCAGCACGCGGTCGCCAAACGCCTTGTGCAGGTGGCTCGCCTCGAGCACCTTGTTGCCCAGGCGCGGGCCCACGGGAAGGTGGATGTCGGTGTAGTCGACCTTCTCGGCGCGCGCCGCCGCGGCCTCCATCTCCTCGTACGCCGCGAGGCGGGCCTTGCTCTTCGCCTGGCGGGCCTTCTGCGAGCTGCGCACCCACGCGAGCTCGTCGCGCATCTTCTTCGCGCGCTTCGCGTTTTGCTTGGACTCCATCTCCAGGCGGGCGGACTTCGTCTCCAGGTACGTGGAGTAGTTGCCCTTGTACGGGTACAGCGTGCCGCGGTCGACCTCGCAGATCCACTCCGCCACGTTGTCCAGGAAGTAGCGGTCATGCGTGACGGCCAGGACGGCGCCCTGGTAGTTCTTCAGGAATTGCTCGAGCCACAGCACGGACTCCGCGTCCAGGTGGTTGGTGGGCTCATCCAGAAGCAGCAGGTCCGGCGCCTCCAGCAGCAGCTTGCAGAGCGCGACGCGGCGGCGCTCGCCGCCGGAGAGGTGCTCCACGGGCTCGTTGCCGTCGGGGCACTGCAGCGCGTCCATCGCCTGCGACAGCTGGCTGTCGATGTCCCAGCCGTTGGCGGCGTCGATCTCGTTCTGGAGCTCGCCCATCTCGGCCATGAGCGCGTCGAAGTCCGCGTTGGGGTCGCCCATCTCCTCGCCGATCTTGTTGAAGCGGTCCACCTTCGCGAGGATGTCGCCAAACGCCATCTCGATGTTCTGCTTTACGGTCTTCGAGTTGTCCAGCGGCGGCTCCTGCAGGAGGATGCCCACGGAGTAGCCGGGCGAGAGGCGCGCCTCGCCGTTGCTGATGTCCTCGATGCCGGCCATGATCTTGAGCAGCGTGGACTTGCCCATGCCGTTGGGGCCCACGACGCCGATCTTCGCGCCGGGGAAGAAGCCCATGGTCACGTCGTCCAGGATGACCTTGCCGTCGAACGCCTTGCGGACCTTCTCCATCTGGTAGATGAACTCTGCCATCTGTCTTGCTCCTATCTGGCGCGAGAGCGCCTGCGGGGTGAGTCCTGCCAGTATCCCATACGCCCCGCGCACAAGAAAGGGGCCGCGCCACGGCACCGCGGCGCGACCACCAATTCTTCTTTCCGTTGCCGCGCGGGCGCTATCCCATGACGAGGCGCAGCACGAAAAGCACGACCATGATGACGAGAAGGACAAGGGCGACGCGCATGAGGTAGCCCTTGGTGCCGAAGCGGCGCATGTTGTCCTGGACGCCGGAGAGGTCCGTCATGCCGTTCGCGACGTCGCCGAGGCCCTCCGCCACGGACTTCGGGTCCTCTTCCTCCTCCATAGGCACGTACCCTATCCGCGGGTTGCCGGTGAAGATGCGCCCGCCGCTCGTGACCACGTACTCGGTACCGTCGTCGTCCAGGCGCGTGACCTCGCCCATCAGACGCTTGCCCTGCCACACGAAGCTCCTGCCACCAGGCATGCCGACCGCCTTTCCCAGATTGCATGTTCCTAAGGAATGCTACAGCAATCCGCGGTCGGCGCGCACGGGACGCTCCGACCGCGGATGCGCGGGGCCTATGGGAGGGCGGCTACTCGCGGCGCCGGGCCTTCTCGCCCAGGACGCCGCGCGCCATGCCGTACGTGAGGAGGAAGTAGCCTCCATACAGCACGAGGACGATGGCCATGGTGATGCCGAGGGGGCGCAAAAAGTCGAGCACGCCCAGGGTCTTGATGACGCTGCCGAGGACGCCGAGCGCCACGTAGGAGTGCGCGAGCGCCACGACGAGCGGGAACAGGAAGTACGTGGCGATCTGCATGAGGATGGCGTGGTTGACCATGCCGCGCTCGGCACCGAGGTCGAAGAGCACCCGGTAGCGCGGCGCGCTTTCTGCCACGTCACTGAGCTGCTGGATGGCGAGGATCGCCGCGCAGCTGACGAACAGGACGAAGCCGATGTAGAGCGCAAGGTAGCCGATGATGGCGGTGAGGCCGACGGCTTCCTCCTTTGCGGAGGACTTGGACTGTGCCTCGAACAGCAGCCCCGGCTGGTGCGCCCTCGCGACCTCCTTGTACAGGCGGGCCTCTGCGCGGGAGTCCCTGGCCTTCACGTTGAGGTAATTGGAGAAAGGCTCGAGCTGGGCACGCTTGGACTCGAGGACGCCGTCTGGCACAACGATCGTACCGACGCTGGTGTTGACGGCGTTCGAGTACTCCATCGTGGTGCGGCGCGCACGCAGGCGCATGGTGGTGCCGAGGAAGTCGAAGCCGTCGCTCTTGACGGCGACGCGCTGCCAGAAGCCGACCATGTTGGTCATGTCCGTGGTCACGAGGGCCTCGTTGGCCTTGAGGACGACCGGCTTCTCTCCGCGCAGAGCGAGGATCGCGTTGTACTGCGAGAGCGAGGTGACGTGGATGGGGACCTTGCCGAGGGAGTTTGTATACTTGGCAAAGCTGTCAGGAACCTCGACGTCGGTGTCCCCGCGCAGCGCGGCCAGGTTCAGGCGCATGCTGGAGTCCATGTAGAGGTCGATGCGGGCGGAGTCCGCGACGAGGGAGTCCCAGTCTGGCACGGATGCTTTGAGGAGCTTTTCCATCTCGCTGCCACTGGCGTCTTGGGTTGTCTCGACCGAGGCGGAGGCGTCATCGATGGCCTGGGGATACATGGCGACGCTCACGTCGTAGTGGGTGATGGCGCTCACACTCTGGTTGATGGAGCTGACGAGGGCAAAGCCGCCACACGTGGACGTGATGGCAAGGAAGAGCGCCGCGCACACGATGGAGATGGAGACCCAGGCGCTATTGACGCGGCTGGAGAGCTGTCGCAGCGTGAACATGTTGAGACCGTGCAGGTAGAAGCCGCGTGCGGACTGCCCCAGGCGCAGCAGGAAGCCCGAGACGCTAAAGAACAGCAGAAACGTACCCACGGTGACGAGGGCGGTCGCGAGGTTGAAACGCCAGTCGATCACGTACATTCCGTTCACGCGCAGCTCGTGGTACGCGACGCCGATGAGCACGAGCGAGACGACGAACAGCGCGACGGAGAGCGGCAGGTTGCGGACGAGGCTCTTCTCGCCCTTGCGGTCCGCGTTCATGAGGTCGATGAGCCTGAAGCGCGAGACCTCGAGCACGTTGAGGACGCCGACGACGAGGAAGATGATGGCGAAGCTCACGACGGTGTAGACGCAGGCCTGGCTGCTGAACATGAGGCCGAAGCCCGTGACGTGGGTGTTGAACAGGCGCGCCGTGGCGTAGAGCAGCGCCTGTGACAGCAGGACGCCCACGGCGAGGCCGACGACGAGCGCGCCCGCGCCGACGACGAGCGACTCCATCGCGACGATGCCGGACACGTGGCGGCGGTCCATGCCGAGCGTGAGGTAGATGGCGAACTCGCGCTTGCGGCGACGGATGAGGAAGCGGTTGCCGAACAGGACGAGGAACGTAAGGAGCACGGCCACGAAGACGGAGACGGCCCTGATGATCGCGCCGAGCTCCCGCACGATGGTGCTCATGCTGCCCGAGAGGCTGAGCACCGCGCTCTGCTGCGTGACGGAGTTGAACGCGTAGTACACGGCGACGCCGAGCACGAGCGTGAGGAAGTAGATGCCGAAGTCCTTGATGGAGCGACGGACGTTGCCGAGGGCGATCCTAGCGTACATCTGCCGCCTCCCCACCCATGAAGCTCACGACGTCCATGATCTTCTGGAAGAACTGCTGGCGGGACTCGTCGCCGCGCGAGAGCTCGTTGAAGATGCGGCCGTCCTTTATGAAGAGCACGCGGCCGGACCAGCTGGCGGCGTACGAGTCGTGCGTGACCATGAGGATGGTGGCGCCCTGGCGGTTGAGGTCCGCGAGGCTGCCGAGCAGGAGGCGCGAGTTCTTGGAGTCGAGCGCGCCGGTGGGCTCGTCCGCGAGTACGATGGCCGGCCTGGTGACGATGGCACGTGCGCACGCGATGCGCTGGCGCTGGCCACCGGACATCTGGTACGGGTACTTCTTCAGCACGTCCGCCACGTCCAGCATCGCGGCGACCTGCTCCACGCGGCCGGGGATCTCCTTCGGGCTCACGCGGTTGATCGTGAGCGCGAGGGCGATGTTTTCCTCGCCCGTGAGGGTGTCGAGCAGGTTGGAGTCCTGGAACACGAAGCCGAGGCGCTCGCGGCGGAAGCGCGAGAGGTCCTTCTGCCTCATGCCGGTGACGTCGCGTCCGTCGACCACGATCTGGCCGGACGTGGGGCGGTCGATGGTGGAGATGCAGTTGAGCAGCGTGGACTTGCCGGAGCCGGACGTGCCCATGATCGCGATGAACTCGCCGGTGCGCACGTCGAAGCTCACGCCGTCGAGCGCCTTCGTCATGGCGGTCCCCATGCCGCGGCCCTTCGAGCCGTAGTACTTCTGCACGTTGTGTACCTGAAGGACGGTTTCCATGTTCTTCTCCTTTTGCCGGACGGGTCCGGCGTTGCGTCTTTGGGCATGACATGCCGTCGGTTTGCATGCTCATGGTGTCATGCCGCGCGCCGGGCAGCCATAGGCCAAGGTGACGGAAACCTTACGGTCTTGTAAGGTTGGGCGAAGGCCGGGACGAAGGTTGCGGGCAGGGCTGTCCGGGGCGTGCGTCACGCCCGCGGAGCGGGGTGTGCGGACGCCACCCGCCGGCGCCACTCACGCGGGGTGCAGCCAAAGCGTCCGCGGAAGCGCAGGGAGAAGTTCGACGCGGACCTCATGCCCACGCGACCAGCCACTTGCGCAATCTGCTCGTCCGGGCTTTCCGCGAGGATGCGCGCGGCATGCTCGAGGCGCTGCCCCATGAGATATGCGGAGGGCGTGGTGGAGAGCTCCTCCCTGAAGCACCTGAGCGCCTCGCGCTCGCCGATGCTCGCCGCGCGCGCGATATCGGTCACGCCGATGTCCTCGCCGAGGTGCCCGTCTATGTAGCGACACATCTCGCGCACGCGAGCGACGGCAGCCCTCTCGTGGCCGCCGGCGGCGTCCTCCCCCGCAAGCTCCAGCACGTCGAGGACGAGGTGCGAGAGCGCGGAGCGCACGTCTATCTCGAAGCCGATGCCGCCCGCCTCGAACGCGGCGACCGCCTCCTCTATGCGGGCGCACGCGCGCTGGCCGGCGGGCATCCCCACGGGAAGGACGACGGCGGGATGGGCGTCGTTTCCCACGAGCGGGGCAAGGTACCTGCGCGTTATGGCGAGCGCCTGGCCACCGCCCACGAGGTCCGCCGCGAAGGTGACCGAGCGTATGCGGCACGTGGGCGCGCCCTCGCAGGAGTGGAGCACGTTGCGGTTGACGAACGCGCCGCTGCCCGCGGGAATCACCACCGACCTGCCGGGGACGAGGAGCCGCATGGAGCCCTCGCTCACGACGATGGCCTCGAGCTCCTCGTGCCAGTGCCACGGGACGTCGCAGCCGGGGTCCTGGCTCAAGAGCTCGTCGTAGCCCTCAGCCGGGAAGTCCGGCGATGCGACCTTCACGTCCTCGTGGTCGTCGCTCCCAAGCACGAGGTTGCACCTTGTATAGATCATGGCGCCCTAAATGTCCGATTTGCGATAGTTCTTGGCGCATCCATTGTACATGGCTGTCCGTATCGCGCCTACCATGGCTACGGAAGAAATCACGTTAGAGAAAGGCCCACACCCCATGACACCTGCACTGCTTGCCATAATCTACCTTTCGTTCGTGAGCCTTGGGCTTCCCGACGGCCTGCTGGGCGCCGCCTGGCCCGCCATGCACTCCGACCTGGGGGCCGTCGTTTCTCTTGCGGGCGCGATATCGGTCGTCATCTGCCTGGGGACCATAGTGTCGAGCCTCATGACCGACAGGCTCGTGCGGCGCCTGGGGACGGGCAGGCTCACCGCCGCGTCCGTGGCCATGACGGCCGTGGCGCTGTTTGGGTTCTCGACGTGCACGGCGCTGTGGCAGCTGGTGCTGTGGGCCATCCCGTACGGCCTGGGCGCCGGCGCCGTCGACGCGGCGCTGAACGCGTTTGTGGCGACGCACTACGCGGCGCGCCACATGAACTGGCTGCACTGCTGCTGGGGCATCGGCGCGGCCATGGGACCGACGGTGATGTCCTGGCAGATGGCGGGTCCCGCCGGCTGGCCGGGAGGCTACCGCGTGGTGGGCGTGGTGCAGGTGGCGCTTGTGGCCGCGATCGCGCTGAGCCTGCCGCTGTGGCGCGACCGCGCGGCCGGCACCGACGCGGCCGACGAGGGGCATGGCAGAGACGGCGTGACGCCGGCGCGGCGGGAGCTGCTCCGACGTCCGGGCGTGCCCCAGGCGATGGCGGGCTTCCTGTGCTACTGCGCGCTCGAGTCGTCGTGCGGGCTCTGGGCCTCGACGCTCCTCGTGCTTGGGCACGGGGTTCCCGCCCAGACCGCTGCCCTTCTCGCCTCGCTCTTCTATGTGGGGATCACGGTGGGCAGGCTTCTTTCTGGCGTGCTCACGCTGAGGCTGGACGGAAGGCAGCTGCTGAGGCTGGGCGAGGTCGTCATGGCGCTGGGCCTTGCGACGCTGCTGCTTGCACCAGGCGAGCTTGCGTTGGGCGCGGGGCTCGCGCTGATGGGGCTGGGCTGCGCTCCGATCTACCCGCAGATGATCCAGCTTACGCCCGTGCGCTTTGGCACGGACGGAACGCAGTCGCTCATGGGCATGCAGATGGCGTGCGCGTACGTGGGCTCGATGGCGTTTCCACCGCTCATGGGCCTGGTGATGGAGAGGGTGTCCCCGCTTCTGCTGCCAGTCGTCGCCGCGGTGCTGCTTGTGGTGATGACCGTGAGCCTCACGGTGTGCGACCGCCGCGCGGGAGGTGTCGGCGCGAAGGCGGCGGGCGGCGAGTAGGCGGGCCGCTAGGGGTCTGGGCGGGCCGCTAGGGGTCTGGGCGGGCCGCTAGGGGCCATGCACTCGCCCCTCGCTTGCGTGGACCAGCAAGGTCAGGCCGGGCGCGTGCAGCGGTGCCCAGGCCAAGATGCGCTCCCGGGCACCTTCCCGCGGCTTTGCCAGGACCATCTGACCCGAGTGTTCACGCGTGCCTTTGAGCCTGGCGAGCTGCGCCTTCGCGTGCCGTGGAGAGGGAGCTGGCAACGTCGCGAACCTTGTCGAACACCCCCGGTACACTTCTGCCGCGAGTTTGCGGGGGCGGCGTAAACTCGGGTCCCACGAGTACGCACGAGGCCCGGCGCCGGTACACGTCTGCCGCGAGTTTGCAGCGGGTCCGTAAACTCGGCCCTCACGAGTACGGGCGGCGCTGCGTGCCGGTACACTCCTGCCCCGAGTTTGCAGGCCTGCACGAAACTCGGGGCAGACGAGTACCAGGAGGCGCCTTGGCGGTACACGCCTGCCCCCAGCTCGCGGGAGGCCTGCAAACTCGCCCCTCATGTGTACGGGGGGCACGCCCCGCCGGTACACGTGGGGCAGAAACGCACGGGATCCCGCAAACTCGCGGCCGACGTGTGCCATAAATGTTCTAACCATGGCAAGAACCCGCTGACGTGTACCGGAAAATGCAAACTCGGGCCAGACGTGTACCATGAGGAATTAGTCCAATCCCACATAACACGAGGTAGTTTAGCTGCGCAATCAAAGTCTTAACGAACTACTCGGTACACGTCTGACAGTTCCTGACATGGTTCAACTTTAGATGCTACTCGTCTGGCCCGAGTTTGCGGCTTCCTGTCAAAAGTGCGCCCATGTGTACCCAGTCCGTACACATCTGCCGCGAGCTTGCAGGGACCCTGCAAACTCGGCCGCGAAGTGTACCCGGCCCGGTACACGTCTGACGCGAGCTTGCGCGGACCCGCGAAACTCGGCCTCGACGTGTACGGGCGTGTCAACTCGAGACCCACGTGTACCGGCGGCCGGCACCACGCACCGCCACCGCCAGCGCCGCGCACCAGCGCCGCCGGCGTGCGGCCGCCGCGCTACCTGCCCGAGTCCGGAAACTCGATGCTCACGGTGGTGCCGCGGCCAACCCGGGACGCAAGCGTCACGCGAAGCCCCATCTTCTGACACAGGCTCCGCACCAGGTAGAGGCCTATGCCGGTCGACTTTGCAAAGCGGCGGCCGTTCTGGCCGGTAAAGCCCCTGTCAAACACGCGGTCCACGTCCTCCGCGGGGATGCCGATCCCCTCGTCGGCAATGCTCAGCACCGTCACGCGCGCGTCCGCGTCGCTCAGCCTACGCTCCGCCACAATGCGCAGACGCGCCGGCTCGAGCACGCCGTCCGGCCCCGCGGGCTTGCGGTACTTCGCGGCGTTCACAAGGACCTGCCCAAGCACGAACGTCAGCCACTTCGGGTCGCAGCGGACCTCAAAGTCAAGGTCTCCCAGCTCAGGGGCCATGTGCGCGTCAATCAGCGTCCGAGCGTTCGCCCTCAGGGCGCCGCGCACCAGCTCGCCCAGGTCCACTCTGCGGATGGCGAAGTCGCGGTCGACCGAGGTGCTCCGCGCATAATACAGCGCCTGCTCCGCATATCCCTCTATGCGCACAAGCTCGCGGTCCATGGCGGCCGTCGCGTCGTCGGGATGGTTCTGCGCCACAAGGCGCGCCGCCGCTATGGGGGTCTTCACCTCGTGAATCCACGTCTCCACGTAGTCGCGGTACTCGCGCTGCGCCAGGCGCGCGGCCTCCACCTCGTCCGTCATCGCCTTCGACTCGCGTGCGAGCGCGTCGTACATAAGCCGCCCCTCCAGGGTGGTCGGCCTTCCCACCAGCTCGCTGGCCAGGTACTTGCTGTCAAGCGCGTCCAGCGCCTCGCGCAGCCGGCAGAAAAACTCCCGGCGCCGCAGCCAGTCAAGCAGCAGCCCCACGAGGGCGCACGCGCCCACTATGCACGCTACCTCGCCAAACGCCCGCACGTCCACGCCGTGGGCGAGAAGGGCCAGCCCCGATAGCAGCACCCCGGCCGCCAGGCACAGCACTATCGCGAACCTGTCGACAAGATACGACCAGAAGCTCATGCGTCTTGCGCCCCCTCCTTGCCACGTCCACTGCCCACGCCAAACGTCCCGCGCCCGCAGCTCGCGGTCGCGCCTCGCGCCGGCGCTACAAGACGAGGTAGCCCAGCCCTCGGCGCGTCTGCACAAAGTCGCGCGCGCCTATGGAGCCAAGCGTCTGGCGCAGGTGGCTCACGTTCACGGTCAGCGTGTTGTCGTCCACGAACTCGTCGGTCTGCCACAGCTCCTCCTGGATTCGCTGGCGGCTCACCACCTTGCCGGCGTTGCGCATCAAGAGCGAGAGGATCCTGAGCTCGTTCTTCGTGAGCTCCACGGAGCGCCCGTCCCTCTCCGCCACGCAGCGGTCGCAGTCAAGGCGCACGCCGTCGCGCTCCAGCACGGCAGAACGGTCGGCGCTCCCGTACGTGCGCTGCAGCAGCCGCGCTATGCGCGCAAGCAGCACGGGCGCGTTGTACGGCTTCGCCACGAAGTCGTCCGCGCCAAAGCTCATGCTCAGCAGCTCGTCCATCTGCCCGTCGCGGCTCGTGACCACGATGATGGGCACGTCGGACTCGCGGCGCACCTCGCGGCACACGTACTGCCCGTCCACGCCCGGCAGGTTCAGGTCCAGAAGCACCAGGTCGGCCCCGGCGGCAAGCACCTGCCCCACCACGTCGTCGAACGCCTCGACGGCGCGTGGCTGGTAGCCGTTGTTGCCCAAAAGCGCCACGAGCTCCTCCCTCAGCTTGGGGTCGTCCTCCACCACAAGCAGCCTGTTGTGCACCTGCACTGCCAGACACCCCCTCCAAGAGCGTCGCCAACGGGTCGAATCAGTGTACCATCATGGGTTGTCGCACGGCCTCGCACGGCCAACGGACGAAAGGCGGGACGCCCTTGAAGAACATACTTGTCATGGCCACGGGAGGCACCATCGCGTCGCTGCCCCAGGAAGACGGCCTCGCTCCCGGCCTCACGGGCGAGGAGCTGGTGGAGCGCGTGCCGCTCATAGACCAGCTCTGTCACATCGACGTGGTGCAACCCATGAACATAGACAGCACCAACATGCGCCCGCGCGACTGGATGCGCATCGCGGACGGCCTTGCCGAACGCTACGACGACTACGACGGCTTCGTGGTGCTCCACGGCACGGACACCATGGCGTACACGGCGGCCGCTCTCAGCTACCTGCTGCAGGGAGGCTCCAAGCCCATCGTGCTCACGGGCTCCCAGCAGCCCATGGCCGCGCCGTTCACGGACGCGAGGCTCAACCTGTACCAGAGCCTGCTCGTCGCCACCGACGATGCCGCGTGCGACGTGTGCGTCGTGTTCGGCGGCAAGGTCATCGCGGGCACGCGCGCCCACAAGCAGCGCACCATGAGCTACAACGCGTTCGTGAGCATGAACTTCCCCACCCTGGCCTACGTCAGGGGCGACCGCGTGCTCTGGAGCGGCGGTCGCCCGCCAAGGGAGAAGAACGTCCCATGGCGTCGCTTCCGGGCCATGGACGACCGCGTCATCGTGCTGAGGCTGACCCCGGAGTTCAGGCCGCAGATCTTCTCGCTCCTGAAAGACGACTACGACGCCATCATCCTGGAGACCTTCGGCATCGGCGGCATCCCGGACTACGACGACGGGGCGTTCCGGCGCGCGATCTTCGACTGGGTGGACTCCGGCCGCACGCTAGTGCTGACGACGCAGGTGCCGGAAGAGGGGCTCGACCTGGGCGTGTACGAGGTGGGCCGCGCGTACTCCAACCACCCCGGCATCCTGAAGGGGGCGGACATGTCCACGGAGGCGCTCGTCGCCAAGACCATGTGGGCGCTGGGCCAGTCCAAGGACCCGGACCGGGTGCGCGAGCTCTTCGTGCGGCCCGTGAACCACGACCGCGCGGAGCCGTAGCGTCCCGCCCGCGCCGCCGGCCCCGCGCACGGTGCCGTCTATATGCAGTTGGTGTCCCGTGGCCGATCTTCCCGCCCACGCAGGGAACTTGTGCCATGATGATGAGTCACGCAGTAGGAAATGAACACGGTTTGATGTTCATTTGACGTTAAGGAGTCAAACAATGCCCGAGGCCATCCGCAAGGTCAACGTCATCGGTCACCTGCATCCCGACACAGACAGCATCTGCTCTGCCATCGCGTATGCGTACCTCAAGAACCAGATCAGCGACATCGAGTACGAGCCCCGTCGCGCCGGCGCCATCAACCGCGAGACCGCGTTCGCGCTCAAGACCTTCGGCTTCGAGGAGCCCGAGCTCATCACGAGCGTCGCCCCGCAAATCAAGGACACGCAGATCTCCAAGCAGCGCAGCATCGAGGCGGACACCTCGCTCTTCTCGGCGTGGAACCTCATGCGCGACCTCAAGACCAGCACCCTGTGCATCACGGACGAGAAGAACGACCTCCTTGGCCTGATCGCGGTGAAGGACATCGCGAGCGCCAACATGGACATCTTCGACACCGCCATGCTGTCCAACGCCAAGACGCTGTACTCCAACGTGCTCGACACGCTGAAGGGCACCATGGTGCTGGGCGACCCCGCAGACCGCATCTGCCAGGGCAACATCCGCATCGGCACCACGCCCGAGATGATGGAGGGCAACATCGAGAAGGGCGACATCGTCCTGGTGACCAACCGCTACGAGACCCAGCGCTACGCGGTCGAGGCCGGCGCGAGCTGCCTGGTGGTCTGCAACGGCGCCTCCGTGTCCGAAGTGGTGATCGAGGCCGCGAAGGCAAACGGCTGCACCGTGCTCACCACCCCGTACGACACGTACTCCGCCGCGCGCCTCATCCCGATGGCGACGCCGGTCTCCGCCGAGATGCTTCCCGAGGACAAGGTCCTGCGCTTCTCGGTCAACACGTCCGTGGACGACGCCCTGAAGGTCATGGCGAACTCGCAGCACCGCTTCTTCCCCGTGATGGACGAGGACGGCCAGTACGTGGGCGTCGTGAGCTCGCCCAACATGATCAACGTGAACAAGAAGCACGTGATCCTGGTGGACCACAACGAGCGCAGCCAGGCGGTGAGCGGCCTGGAGCGCGCCGAGATCATGGAGATCATCGACCACCACCGCATCGGCACGATCGAGACGAGCTCCCCCGCGTACTTCCGCAACGAGCCCGTTGGCTGCACCAACACCATCCTCTTCAGCATCTTCCAGGAGAAGGGCGTCGAGATCCCGCAGAACATCGCGGGCCTCATGCTTTCCGCCATCCTGTCTGACACGCTGGCGTTCCGCTCCCCCACCTGCACGGAGCGCGACAAGTACGCCGGCCGCGAGCTCGCGAAGATCGCAGGCGTGGACATCGACGAGTACGCGGACGCGATGTTTGACGCCGGCGCGGACCTGACGGGCCGCACCGCCGAGGAGGTCTTCAACTCTGACTTCAAGGTCTTCTCGCGCGGGCACGCACGCTTTGGCGTGGGCCAGGGCAGCTTCATGACGGAGTCCAGCCGCAAGGCGGCCGAGGCGCTCGTGGGCCCGTACCTGAAGGAGGGCGCAGCGGCGAACGACATCCCGATGGTGTTCTACATGTTCACGGACGTGAAGACCCAGACGACCGAGATGCTGTACTGGGGCGCCAACACCGACCAGATCGTTGCGCGCACGTTTGGCGTGACCCCGGTCGACGGCATCGCGACGCTGCCCGGCGTCGTGAGCCGCAAGAAGCAGGTCATCCCACCCCTGATGACGACGCTCCAGGACATGGACGAGGAAGACGAGTAGCGCCCGCCAGCGCAGGCCAGACAAAGGCAGCGCGGCCCTGCAAGGGAGACGCAACGCATCGCATGGCCACGCACCCAGCCGGCCGGATAGGTCTGATCGACCGTCCGGCCGGCTCTTTGTGTCCATGACCCGCGCTAGACTTGTGCAAGTTCGTCGGACACGACTCGCGGGAGGTCACATGGAGGCAGGCGACGCCACGCTCGAGGAGTCGAGCTTCTTCGCACTCGTATCGAGGATGAAGTACATAGAGCGCTGGGCACTCATGAGGAGCACCCGCCCGGAGAACCTCTCGGAGCACTCGCTCGAGGTCGCGGTGATCGCCCACGCGCTCGCGACCATCGCGAACGTGCGCTACGGGCGTTCGCTCGACGCGGGTAGGGCGGCTCTCATGGGGATGTTCCACGACGCGTCGGAGATCATCACCGGCGACATGCCCACGCCCGTTAAGTACGCGAACGGACAGATTCGCGACGCGTACAAGGACGTGGAGGCCAACGCGGAGCAACGCCTTCTGGACGAGCTGCCACAGGACCTCGCCCCCGCGTACCGTCAGATCCTCTGCCCCGCGGCCAGCGACGCCGCAGACGGGGACGAGGCGTACCTGCGCGGTCTCGTGAAGGCGGCAGACAAGCTGTCCGCCCTGATAAAGTGCCTGGACGAGACCCATGCGGGCAACGCCGAGTTCAGGAGCGCGCAGGCGACGACGCAGGCGACGGTAGACGCCATGGCTGCGGACCATCCCGAGGTGGCGGACTTCGTGGAGCAGTTCCTTCCGCCTTTTGGCAAGACCCTCGACGAGCTGCTATAGGCGCCTCGGGCGAGAAGGGCCACCAAGCGGGTGCGAGCCAATTCGTGCGTTATTGTACAGATTAGCTCGAATCTGTCTTGTTTTGAACGAATGTGACCGCTTCAGTTCAATTTTGACCCCGTTTTAAAAAAGAATGGGACTACCTTCCCCAAAAGGCTAGAATCCCACCAATGGGAAGATTGGGGCGCATACGCGCCCCGCTCGAGGCAGCCGCGACGCCAGGACGACGTACATGCAATCTCGCCCGCGCCACGGCCAGAGAGGTTGGTGGATTCTCATGCAGAACAAGCTGGCGCATGCGGCGGAGCGCAAGGCGTTCTCCGTCGTGCTGGACAAGGCGATCGACGCCGTCCGCGGCGACCATCCCGAGGAGGCGATCGAGAAGTTCCTGGACATGGGACAGAAGATGCTCTCTGGCACCGCGCCCGACATGGCGAAGTCGCTGCGCGAGGCGTTCTACCCCGGCTCCAAGTGGGAGAACATGGTCATCGACATGGCGCGCAGGATCGACCCCAACATCCTGCACACGGCGCTTCTGAACGGCGCGTACGAGGCGGCGTTCCGCGGCCTGCGCGAGACCACGATCTCTGCCCAGAAGAACCAGTGCAACGTGCCCTGGATCATCATCTTCGACCCCACGAGCGCGTGCAACATGCACTGCGTGGGCTGCTGGGCCGCCGACTACTCGAAGTCGCTCAACCTCACGTACGACGAGATGGACTCCCTCGTGAAGCAGGCCAACGACCTTGGCTGCCACTGGTTCTTCATGACCGGCGGCGAGCCCATGGTGCGTTGGAAGGACATCGTGAAGCTGGCCGAGAAGCACAACGACTCGCTCTTCAGCCTCTACACCAACGGCACCCTCATCAACCAGCAGGTCTGCGACGACTGCAAGCGCCTGGGCAACGTGCTGTTCTCCGTGTCGCTCGAGGGCTCGAAGGAGGCGAACGACGGCCGCCGCGGCGAGGGCGACTACGACAAGGTCATGGCCGCGTTCGACCTCATGAAGGCCAACGGCATCCCGTTTGGCGTCTCCACGGCGTACACCCGCGCCAACGTCGAGGCCGTCACCTCTGACGAGTACTACGACATGCTCATCGAGAAGGGCGCGCTCTGGGCCTGGTACTTCCACTACATGCCCGTGGGCGAGGGCGCGAACGCCGACCTCATGCCCACGCTGGAGCAGCGCCAGTACATGATCAAGCGCATCCGCGACGTGCGCGCCTACGACGGCGGCAAGCCCATCATGGTGATGGACTTCCAGAACGACGGCGAGTTCGTGGGCGGCTGCATCGCCGGCGGCCGCGTGTTCTGCCACATCACGGCCCGCGGCGACGTGGAGCCGTGCGTCTTCATCCACTACTCCAACGCGAACATCAAGGAGCAGAGCCTGCTGGAGTGCCTGAAGCAGCCGCTGTTCCAGCAGTACCGCGCCAACTGGCCGTGGAACGACAACATGCTGCGCCCGTGCCCCATGCTCGAGAACCCCGAAGTGCTGCCGAAGATGGTCCACGCCGCGAACGCGAAGTCCACGGAGTACGTCACGCCGGAGAGCGTCGACCACCTGTGCGCCCGCACCGCGGAGTACGCGAAGGCCTGGGCGCCCGTGGGCGACAGGATCTGGCTGGAGGAGCACCCCACCGGCAAGAAGGTCTACGAGGACGACATCTCCATGATGCCCGTCGACCAGAAGGGCAAGATCCTCGAGGAGGAGGACGAGAAGGGCTTCACCGTCACGCTCGACGACTAAGGTCCGCGCGTCCTTCTCGCCCGCGGGCGAGGCTGGCGGCGTTGGCCGCACCGTCCCCTCCACCATGCACCAATTTCACGCACCCGGCGCCCGCAGATGCTGCGGACGCCGGGTCCCTTTTGCGCCGCGCCCTCCCGTGCGCCGCGCCCTTGCGCCCTGATGGGTTATTCGTATGCGTACCTGCGACTCCGCGGGCGTGGGCTATGATGGTTCACCGGCCGCCGCCTGGCGGCCCCACACCCGTCACACCTAGGCGGCCACGCACCGTGGCTTGGAGGAAGCATGCAGGACACCCGCACGGCCAGACAAGACGCACAAGAGCGGAAGGGCGCGGCCAGGCTCTCCACCGCCGCCCTCATGAGGCGCTTTTTGGGCTACTACCAGGGGCAGATGCACCTGTTCGTGGGCGACATCGCGTGCGCCGTCGTGGTCGCGGGCATCGACCTCGCGTTCCCGCAGATCCTGCGCACGCTCACGGGCGGCCTGTTCACCCAGGGGGCGAGCGCCATCCTCGGCGCGCTGGGGTACCTGGCGGCCGGCCTCGTGGCGCTGTACGCCGTGCGCTTTGCGTGCCGCTACTTCGTGGCGTACTGGGGACACGTGATGGGCGCCCGCATGGAGAGCCGCATGCGCGAGGACCTGTTTGACGCCTACCAGCGCATGAGCTTCTCGTTCTTCGACCGCAACAAGTCCGGCGACCTCATGAGCCGCCTGGTGAGCGACCTGTTTGACATCAGCGAGACCGCCCACCACGGCCCGGAGTTCCTGCTCATCGGCGCGGTTGAGATCGTGGGCTCGTTCGTGATCCTGGGGTTCGTGAACGTGCCGCTCACGCTGGTGCTCGCGGCGGTGCTCGCGGTGCTGACCGCGTACAACCTCCGCGCGAACCTGCGCATGAAGGCGATCTTCCGCGAGAACCGCGTGCGCATATCCGGCGTGAACTCGCGCGTGGAGGACAGCCTCGCCGGCATCCGCGTGGTGAAGGGCTTTGCCGCGGAGGACGTTGAGAAGGACAAGTTCCGCACCAGCAACGACGCGTACCTGGACTCCAAGGTGCGGATGTACCGCGCCATGGGCACGTACCAGGCCGGCATCGCCGCGCTCATGGGCGCGCTGTACACCGTGATCGTGTGCCTGGGCGGCTGGCTCATCGCAAGGGGCCAGATGCAGCCGCAGGACCTTGCGACGTTTGCGCTGTACATCACGCTGTTCACCACCCCGATCGACAACATCCTGAACTTCACGGAGACGTTCCAGAAGGCCATCGCGGGATTCCGCCGCTTCGAGGAGATGCTGGTGGCGGAGCCGGACGTCAAGGACGCGCCGGGAGCACGGCCGCTTGCCGTCACCCGTGGCGCCATCAGCTACCGGGGCGTGCACTTCTCGTACGACGAGGGCCCCGAGGTACTGCACGGGCTCGACCTCACCGTAAGGCCCGGGAGCACGGTGGCGCTCGTGGGCCCGTCCGGCGGCGGCAAGTCCACCATCTGCGCCCTTCTCCCCCGCTTCTATGACGTGCAGGCGGGGTCCGTCTTGATCGACGGGCAGGACGTGCGCGACGTCACCGTGCGCAGCCTGCGCCAGGCCATAGGCATCGTGCAGCAGGACGTGTACCTGTTTGACGGCACGATCGCGGAGAACATCGCGTACGGCCGGCCGGACGCCACCGCGGGCGAGATCCGCGAGGCGGCGCGCAAGGCGAACATCGAGGAGTTCGTGGAGTCGCTTCCCGACGGGTTCGAGACCATGGTGGGCGAGCGCGGCGCGCGCCTTTCCGGCGGGCAGAAGCAGCGCATCGCCATCGCGCGCGTGTTCCTGAAGGACCCGCAGGTGCTCATTCTGGACGAGGCGACCTCCGCGCTTGACAACGAGAGCGAGCGGGCGGTGCAGCGCTCGCTGGCACGGCTCTCGCACGGACGCACGACCATCGTGATCGCGCACAGGCTCTCGACCATCAAGGGCGCGGACGAGATCGTGACCATCGACCACGGTCGCGTGGCCGAGAAGGGCACGCACGACGAGCTGCTGGCACGCGGCGGGACGTACGCCCGCTACTATCGCATGCAGTTTGGCGACGGGCACGCGCAGGACTGACAAAACGACAGGAAGGCAACCCCATGCACGCCCTTCACGCAAGGCTACCGAAGAACTTCGTGCTCGAGGAGCGGCTCGAGCGCTACGCGGACTCCATAGAGGCGAGCCCCGCCACCTACGCGGGACGCTGGGCGGAGGCCTGCCACCCGCTAAACGCGGCGTCGCCGCACGCGCGCTACGACCGCGTGGTGCTGGACATGGGCTGCGGCAAGGGAGCCTCGACCGTGGAGGCGGCCAAGCGCGAGCCGGGCACGCTGTTCGTGGGCGTGGACCTGGAGCCGATCTGCATTGCGTACGCGGCTCAGCGGGCGCAGGAGGCCGGGGCGGCGAACGCGGTGTTTGCGCCCGGCGTGGCCAGCAAGCTGGAGCAGTACTTCTCGCCCGGCGAGCTGAGCCAGGTGATCCTGAACTTCCCCACGCCGTTCCCGCGCAAGAAGGAGGCGTGGCAGCGCCTGACGCACGCGGACAACCTGGTGCGCTACCGGCGCCTGCTGGCCCCGGGCGGCGTGGTGACGCTGAAGACGGACAGCTCCCCGCTGTGGGAGTTCACGCGCGGGCAGCTGGCGCTTGCCGGCTTCCGCACGCTGTGGGAATCCACGGACGCGCGCCTTGAGCGGCCCGACGACCCCATGAGCTGGTACGAGTGCCGGCTGAGTGCGCAGGGGGCGAAGGTCCTGGCCATAGAGGCGACGCCGGACCCCGTGCGCGAGCCCGACCTGGACGCGGACGGCCACGTGCGCCAGACCATGCCGCTGAGCCTTGTGGACTACCTTCCGGACGACCTGGAGCACATGGACTACATTCCCCATGGCATGCAGGGCACCGTCATCAACCTGAGAAACCTTGCCCGCAAGGGGCACTTCGACCGACATCTGTAGCGCGGGCGCCGCGGGGTTGACCGGGGCAGCCGCGCGCTAGGAGCGGGCGATCTCCTCCAGGAACGCATCGCCGTAGCGCTCGAGCTTCGTGGTGCCGACACCCGGCACCTGGAGCAGCGCCTCCCGGTCGCGGGGCTTCCGCCGGACCATGGCCCTCAACGTCGCGTCGTTGAATATCAGGTACGGGGGCACGCCCCTCTCGCCCGCAAGGCGCTTGCGCAGGGCGCGCAGGCGCTGGAACAGCTCCTCGTCGCCGTCCGCGGCAACGTAGTCGAGCGCCTCCTCGCGCGCGGAGGCGCGGTGACGGGAGCGGGTGCGCGCGCCGTCGAGGGCGCCGCCGTCGCCGTCGTAGGCGGCGTGGCCAAACGCGTGCGACGTCGCGGCGGGCGCGAGGTAGCGATCCGGCGAGGCGCCCGTGCAGACGGAGCACGAGCCGCAGCTTTGCGGCAGCGCGGACACGTCCTGCCCAAAGTACGAGAGGATGCGCCGGCGCAGGCACGTGGTGCTCTGGGCGTAGTCGATCATGTGGTTGAGAAGGGCGCGGCGCGAGCGCTCGAGGCGCTGCCGCTCTGCGGCGGGCGTGGAATCCGGGAGGTCGTCGCGGTCGATGAGGAAGCGGCACGTGCGGATGTCGCCACGGCTCCACAGCAGGTAGCACTCCGCGGGCTCGCCGTCGCGGCCGGCGCGACCCGCCTCCTGGTAGTACTCCTCCAGCGAGAGCGGCAGGCCGCAGTTCACGACGAAGCGCACGTTGGACTTGTCGATCCCCATGCCGAAGGCGTTCGTGGCGACCATCACGCGCGCGTCGTCCATCACGAAGCGGCGCTGGGCCTCCTCGCGGGCGTCCGCCTCGTAGCCGGCGTGGTAGGACACGGCGGCCACGCCGGATTCGCGCAGCGCCTGGGCGAGCTCGTCCACCCTCTTGCGCGTGGTGGCGTACACGATGCCGGACTCGTCCGGATGCGCGGCGGCGTAGGCGCACACCCAGCGCACGCGCTCCTTTGGCTTGAGCTCGAAGCTTGCGAAGCTGAGGTTGGGTCGGTCGAAGCCGGTGACCGTGACCTGCGGGTCTTCGAGGCCGATGAGCGACACCACGTCGCGACGCACGCGCTCCGTCGCCGTTGCGGTGAGCGCCACGACGGGCGGGCGCGCGGGGAGGCCCGCCACGAAGTCCGCGATGCCGGTGTATGCGGGGCGGAAGTCCTGCCCCCACTGGCTGACGCAGTGGGCCTCGTCCACGGCGAGGAGCGGCACGCGCACGCGTGCGGCAAACGCACGGAACGAAGGGTCTGCCAGGCGCTCCGGCGCGACGTACATGAGGTCGTACCAGCCGTCGAGCGCGCGGGCCATGACGACGGCCTGCTGGCGCGGCGTGAGGCTTGAGTTGAGGTAGCTGCCGCGGATGCCCGCCTCGCGCAGGCCGCGGACCTGGTCTCCCATGAGCGAGATGAGCGGGGACACCACGATGGTGAGCCCGCGCATGAGTGCGGCCGGCACCTGGTAGCAGACGCTCTTGCCCGCGCCCGTGGGCATGACGGCGAGCGCGTCCCTTCCCGCGAGCACGGCGCGGATGACCTCGGCCTGGCCCGGCCTGAAGCTGGCGTAGCCAAAGTGGCGCGCGAGCGCCGCCTCCGCGTCCGCCATGGTGGGCGCGTCGAACTTGGGAGGCGGATCCTGACGTGACGCCATGTGCTTCTCCCCCCGACCGCTTGCGGAATTTGCCGACACACCACGTTAGCACGGCAGACGCAAGGGCGTGTTGGCAATGCGCAGCTAGGCGCACGCGCGCTGGCGCGCTGGCCGCCGGATGCGCCGACTGCGGCCGCGGCGCGTGGGGTAGACTAGAGGACATGTATAGAAGATTGGAGCCCGCATGAAGAAGACCACCAAGACCATACTCTCCGTCACCGGGGCCATCGCGGGTGCCGCTGCCGCAGCGGGCGGCTTCGAGCTGTGGTCCCGCTCGAAGTTTGGGCGCTCGGGCGTCGCGACCGCGATGGAGGGCGCGCTGCGCGCCACGGGCTTTCGCAACGTCGTGCTTGGCCAGGACCTTGGACGCTACGACGACTTCATCGAGAAGAGCCGCATTGCCAACGAGCAGGAGTACCACATTCCGTCGTGGCTGCACCTGAGGTCGCTGGTGTTTGACGAGACGTCCCACGGCATGAAGGTCTACCACGTGGGGACGACCGGCAAGAACGAGCACGCCGTCCTGTACCTGCACGGCGGCGGGTACGTGAGCCAGATCACGCCCGCGCACTGGCACTTTGTGGACAAGCTGTGCCAGGAGACGGGCGCGGAGATCGTGGTGCCGATCTACCCGCTGGCGCCGGAGCACGACTACGACGAGTCGTACACCCAGCTCACCACCGTGTACAAGAACCTGTGCAAGCGCTACGGCGCGGACGCCATCACGCTGATGGGCGACTCCGCCGGCGGCGGCCTTGCGCTGGGCCTGGCGGAGAGCCTGCCGCAGTACAACCTTGAGCAGCCCGCGAACCTGGTGCTCATTAGCCCGGAGCTCGACCTGTCGATGCGCAACCCCAAGATCCGCGACTACTTTGACGCGGACCCGGTGCTTGCCCCGTGGGGCATGGCCCAGATGGGCGACCTGTGGGCCGACGGGGACGAGATAGAGAACTTCCGCCTGAGCCCCATAAACGGCGACGTGAGCGCCCTGCGCAACGTGCTGCTGCTTGCCGGCACGCGCGAGATCTACTATCCCGACTGCGCGGAGCTCGCCCAGAAGCTGATCACCGCGGGCGTGCGGTCCGACATGGTGATCGGCCAGGGCATGAACCACGACTGGCCGCTGCTGCCCATACCGGAGGCACGCAAGGCCCGCAGGCGCATTGCGGAGTGCGTCCTGCGCAAGGTGAACTAGGCACCGGGGCCGGCACGCGACGTGCCGGCCCGCACAATGCCGCACGCGGCCGTCGCTCGCACGGGCGACGCGGTTTCGTGCGGCACGGGATGGCGCGCACGGCGCCGTGGCCGCCCGCCGGCCGCACGCGCCCGCATGCGACGCCCCAGCACAAACGAACCACCGCACCGCTCAAACACACCAACCGCGCCGGGACCCGCTCCCCCCGCGAAAACCATAGGAAGGTCCGCCACCATGTCCAGAATCACCGCAGGCAACCGCCTGTACCTGTACCGCCTCTTCAAGAACCAGATCGGGACCGGAAGGCAGGAGCGCATACAGCGCTTCGAGGAGGTGCTGGCAGCAGACGACATAGCCCCGGACGACCTTGACTGCAAGGACGTGACGGAGCTGCTGGGCGCCCTGGACGACATGATGAAGCTGACCGTGTTCAAGAAGGGCCGCACGTACGCGACGCTGCTGGCGAGCCCGGAGCTGGACGCCGCGCTTGCCGCGGCCGAGGCCCCCTCCGCGCAGAAGAAGGCCGTGCAGAACGGCAAGTCCTGGAAGCGCAAGAAGTCGGCAAAGGTGGCAAAGCCCGCAAAGCCCCGCCACAAGAAGCCGAGGCAGGCGCCAAAGGCAGAGCCGGAGCCCGTGGCGAAGGCTGCCGCGCAGCACGCGGAGGAGCCGGCAAGCCCGACGGGCGAGAAGGACGAGGCGCCGCTGCCGCAGCACGCACCCGCTGCCGAGGGCGAGGCGACGTCCGCAGAGGCCTCCCCGACGGAGGCGACGTCCTCCGACGCGACGCCCGCGACCGCCGCGTCGGACCACGAGGGCATCAGGCTCACGATCACGTACGACCCCACGACCAAGACGGACGCAGCCGCTGCAACGCCGCAGGCGGAGCCCATGCCAGAGCCCAAGCCGGAAGCCGCGCCGCAGGCGGAGCCCATGCCAGAGCCCAAGCCGAAAGCCGCGCCGCAGGCGGAGCCCGAGCCGCAGCCCGCCCCCGCCGCGCAGCCGCCCGCGGGCGAGAAGAGCCCGGACGCCGCGGCCGAGGCCGCGCCTGAGCCCAAGGCCGCGCCCGTGGTCGAGGACGCCCCGTCCATCTCGCTCACCATCACCTACGACCCGACGCAGGACGAGGAGCCCGTGCCCGAGGGGTCGCTGCCCGCGGAGGGAAGCTTCTCGTTCGAGGACCAGCATTCCGCCGTGCCCGCGCGCCCCGTACCGCAGGCGCGCGACGTCGCGACGCAGCCGGAGGGCCCCGCCCTCAGCGCCCAGTCAGACCTGCCGCAGACCATATCGCTCGACGTCCATTGCAAGGACGAGTTCCTGCGCGCGCTGTACCAGATGCTGCCGCTTGACGTGGACGTCATGGGCGTGCTGGACGAGGACTGGAGCGTCGCCCGCTCGACGGCGCTTCTGACCGGCACGCGCAGCCGCGTGACCTTCCCCCTGCGCTACCTGCACGAGGACGACGGCACGCCCGTCACCATCACGCTGAAGCGTTCCGCCAAGGCCAGCGCCGGCAAGCGCTGGAGCATCAGCTGCATCGACGGCGACGACGGCACGGGCGCCATGCACGAGCCCGTGGGAATCGAGGGCCTGCCCACGGTGGACGAGGGCGCGTGGAGCGAGCTTTCCGGCCCGGCGCGCGGCACCACCGCCACGAGCCCCATCCGCGAGCTCGCGCGCTTTGCGATGGTGGGCTCGTGGGAGTCCTACCTCGGCGCGCTCGCTACCATGGCGGCGCCGGAGCACTGGGACTTCCCCGGCGAGGGCGTCGGCAGGCCCAGCCGCTACGGCATCCTGCGCGAGTACCTGTGCGTCACGTTCCACCGCGCCATGGCGCAGGGCCTGGTGGCACAGGCGGCCGACGGCTCGCTCGCCGCGTTCGACACCGGGCTCTTCACCCCGTTCGGCCAGGACATCTACGCGTGCTTCGCGCCCAACAGGGGCGACATCCGCTGGAAGTCCGCCGGGTTCTGCGTCGCGGGCTCCGGCGAGCTGGGCGGCGAGCTCGTGGCGAAGCTCGACCCCCTGCCCCGACCCGTAAGCTACCTGCGCGACCTGGGCGACGTTACGCCGGATACCAGCCGCCTGGCCGTGCTGGACACGGACGCCATCCTCACGCACCGTCTGGGCGTGCTGCCCCGCGCGTTCCTGGAGGACGAGCTGCAGGCGTCGCCAACGGCGCGCGACCTGCTGGCAAAGGCCATGGCGCAGGAGGGCACCCCCGCGGGCGAGAAGGACCTGGCCCTACTTGCGCGCGCCATCAAGTCCGATCCTGGCCTGTATCGCAGGCTCGGCCGCGCGCTGGACGAGGCGCTCGCCCTCACGCTGTGCCGCGTTCGCGCGAGCTATCGGATCGCGGCGCCCGCGTACGACCCCACGACGGACTCCATCAGGCTGCTGCTGCCGCTGTGCCTGGTGAGCGACTCGCAGGCGGACTGCGCGCTCGTGCTTGCGCCGCAGCCCTCTGGCAACTACCAGGGCATCACCATCATGAGCCTGGACCGCGCCCGCGTGTGCGCCCGCGTCATCAGCGCGGAGCAGCCGGCATGGCTTGGACGCACCGCCGCGCAACAGTAGCACGCGACGCCCACAAGAGGCGTCGGACAAGACAGACGCAGGGGGCCGCCCGCGATGGACGGCCCCCTGCCTTTTGGCTTTGTGATGCCCGACTACTCCGTGCAGATCGCGACGGACGCGCTCGCGCCAATGCGGTCCGCGCCGGCGGCGATCATGGCAAGGGCGTCCTCGCGCGTGTGGATGCCGCCCGCGGCCTTAATCTTCAGGCGGTCTCCCACCGTGCGCTTCATGAGCTCCACGTCGTGCACGGTGGCACCACCGGTGCTGAAGCCGGTCGAGGTCTTCACGAACGCCGCCCCGGCGGCCTCGGCGCACTTGCACGCGCGCACGATCTGGTCGTCGTCCAGCAGGCAGCACTCCAGGATCACCTTCACGGGGTGTCCCTGCGCCGCCTCCACCACGGCGGCGATGTCCTTCGTGCAGTACTCGTCGTCGCCGCTCAGCAACCTGCCCACGTTCAGCACCATATCAATCTCCGTGGTGCCGTCCTCCACAGCCTGCCTGGCCTCCGCCACCTTTCCGGCGGTGCTGCATGCGCCCAGCGGAAAGCTGATGCACGTGGTGATGCCCACGCCGGAGCCCTTCAGTCGCTCCGCCGCAAATGCCGTCCACGTGCCGTTGATGGACACGGTCTTGAAGTGGTACTCGCGTGCCTCGTCGCACAGCTTTCCCAGCTGCTCCTGCGTGGCGTTCTGCTTCAGCAGCGTGTGGTCCATGTACTGGTTGAGCTCCATCCTGCGCTTCCCTTCCGTCGCGTTCGCTCCTGTGGGTAATCGTTTACTCACCTGTGTCGCTTGACAGCGTAAACGCTTACTCATCCCATGTCAACATCGCCGGCCCAAAGGTCGCGCACTTATCGCCCAGCGCACTTCTCGCCCAGCGCGCCGCACTTGTCCGCGGCAGCACCTGCGCCGGCGCTATGCCACGCCCTGTCCGCGCATGGTGGACTCGCGTCGCACCAGGCGCACGGGCACCAGCTCGTGGCGGCCCTGCCCAAGCTCCCCCGCTATCATCTGCAGCATGATCTGCGCGGCCAGGCTGCCTATGCGCTCCGGGTCCTGCGCGATGGTCGTCAGCGGCGGGCGGCCAAACCGCGCCAGCAGGATGTCGTCGTGGCCCACCACGGCAACGTCCTGCGGCACGCGCACGCCGCGCTCGCGCAGCGCCTCCAGCGCACCCATGGCCAGACGGTCCGTCTGGGCAAACACGCCGTCGAACTCGAGCCCCGCGTCCAGGGCCGCCGCCACGGCGTCGTGGCCAGAGGGAAAGTCCGTCGCGGGCGGGTGGATCACGCGCCTTCCGTCCAGGGGCACGCCCAGGCGCGCAAGCTCCTGCGCAAAGCTGCGCGTACGCACCTCCGTCACGGGAAAGCCGGCCGTCGCCGTCAGCACCATCGGGCGCGTGCAGCCGCAGCGCGCAAGCTCCTGCGCGGCAAGCCGCCCGCTGGCCACGTTGTCGCTCATCACGGAGCTGACGTTGGGGCCAAGGCCGCCCTTGGGCACCTCGCGGTCGATGTAGAGCGTGGGCACGTCGCGGCGCACGGCCGCGCGCACGTCCTCCAGGCTGTTTGCGCTCACGATGCCCGACACGCGCTGCGCCGCAAGCGACGCGTGGCACTGGCGTTCCATGTCAGGGTCGTGGTTGGTGTTGTAGATCACGATGGAGAGCCCCGCCGCAAACAGCCCCGCCTGCAGCGTCACGATCATGCGCGAGAAGAACTCGTTGCTTATGTTGGGCACGATCACGCCCACGGCGTCCGCGCGCTGCTGGCGCAGGCCGCGCGCCAGCTGGTTGGGCTGGTAGTGCAGGCGCTCGATCGCCTCGCGCACGCGCGCCTCCGTCTGGGCGGAGAACCGGCCGTTGTGGTTGATCACGCGCGACACCGTCGCGACGGAGACGCCCGCGGCACGGGCCACCTCCCTCACCGTCACGCGCGAGCCTGCCATGCGTCCTCCCCTCCCGCGCGGCACCGCGCCGCGCCCCCCTCATGGTAGGGCAAGCGCCGCCGACACGTTCCCGCGGCGCGCCCCAGCGGAAGGCAAACGTTTAAATTGCGCTACAAAACGACGTGGCGCGGCACTTCTCGCCCAGTCGGGCGCAAGAAAGCCGCTAGACTAGGGGCGCATGCGGCATGTGGGCGAGAAGTACGCGCGCCCGCGGCTGCCGCGCGCACGGATGTGAGGCTCAACGCTGGTTGGCGCCCGCGGCCGACGGCCCGGGGCGCCCGGACGCTCGTTCGGAGGTTTCGATGGCCAAGATTGTGATGAAGACTCCCCTCGTCGAGATGGACGGGGACGAGATGACGCGCATCATGTGGAAGATGATCAAGGACGACCTCATCGTCCCGTTCGTCGACCTGAGGACCGAGTACTTCGACCTGGGGCTCGAGAACCGCAACGCCACCGACGACCAGGTGACGATCGACTCCGCCAACGCCACGAAGCGCCTGGGCGTGGCCGTGAAGTGCGCCACCATCACGCCGAACGCGGCCCGCATGGAGGAGTACGACCTCAAGAAGATGTGGAAGAGCCCCAACGGCACCATCCGCGCCATGCTGGACGGCACCGTGTTTCGCGCGCCCATCCTGGTGAAGGGCATTGAGCCGTACGTGCGCACGTGGAAGGCGCCCATCACCATCGCGCGTCACGCGTACGGCGACGTGTACCGCGACGTGGAGATGCGCGTTCCCGGCCCCGGAAGGGTCGACCTGACGTACACGCCGGCCGACGGCGGCGAGCCGCAGTCCGTCTGCGTGCACGAGTTCGCGGGCCCCGGCGTGGTGGAGGGCATGCACAACCTGGACGAGTCCATAACCGGCTTCGCGCACGCGTGCTTTAGCTATGCGCTCGAGACCAGGCAGGACCTGTGGTTTGCCACGAAGGACACCATCAGCAAGACGTATGACCACCGCTTCAAGGACGTGTTCGCGGACCTGTACGAGACGGAGTACAGGGAGAAGTTCGAGGCTGCGGGCATCGAGTACTTCTATACCCTGATAGACGACGCCGTGGCACGCGTGATGCGCTCAGAGGGCGGCTTCATCTGGGCGTGCAAGAACTACGACGGCGACGTGATGAGCGACATGGTATCGACCGCGTTCGGCAGCCTGGCCATGATGACGTCCGTGCTGGTGAGCCCCCACGGCTACTGGGAGTACGAGGCGGCGCACGGCACGGTGCAGCGCCACTACTACAAGTACCTGAGGGGCGAGAGGACCTCGACGAACTCCGTCGCGACCATCTTCGCGTGGTCCGGCGCCCTGCGCAAGCGCGGCGAGCTGGACGGCACGCCCGACCTGGTGCGCTTTGCCGACGCGCTCGAGAGGGCGACCATCGGCACCATCGAGGACGGCAAGATGACGGGCGACCTGGCGCGCATCACCACGCTGCCGAACCCGCAGCAGCTTGACACGGAGGAGTTCATCCTCGCGATCGCGGACCGCCTTCAGAAGGAGCTTGCGTAGGTGGCCGGCACATACCGCCTGATAGCGCTTGACATGGACGGCACCCTCCTGACCACGGGCAAGAGGGTGTCGCCCGCTACGTCTGCGGCGCTGCGTAGGCTTACCGACTCCGGCGCGTGCGCGACCATCGCCACGGGCCGCGCGTACCGCGAGCTCGAGCCGCTCAGGCACGACCTTGCGCCCGTGCGCTATGCCGTGTGCGCAAACGGCGCCGTGGTGATGGACCTGTGGGAACACCGCAGCGTGAGCGTGACCACCATCCCCAACCACGGCGCGATCCAGGCGGTGCGCGCGGGCCTTGCAAACGGCTGTCTGGTGAACGTGCTGACGCAGACCGGCGCATACCTGAACCTTGCGGACGTCGAGCGCGCGGACGAGCTGGGGCTTGGCCAGTACAAGGGCCTGTGGGCGCAGGTGAACGAGCAGATGGACGACCCCATCGAGTTCCTGCGCACTCACCCCAACAAGGCCGTCAAGATCAACCTGTACCACTTTACGCAGGAGGCGCGCGAGCGCACGCGCGCTCAGCTTGCGGGCGCGGACGTGCAGGTCGCGTTTGCGGAGGGCGCATCGGTGGAGATAACGGCGCCCGGCGTGCGCAAGGACAGCGGCATCGCCCACCTGTGCGACGAGCTAGGCATTACGATGTCGCAGGTCGTGGCCGTGGGCGACGGCGACAACGACCTGGACATGCTGCGCAGCGCCGGCCTGGGCGTCGCGATGGCAAACGCCACGCCGCAGGCGCTCGCGGCCGCGGACGTCTGCACCACGACCGACTGCGACCACGACGGCGTGGCCGAGACGATCGAGCGCTACTTCCTGTAGGCGGGTGCTGGGTGCGGGCCGGCTGCTGGGGGCGGGCCCTACACCTGGGCGTGGGTGGAATCCGGCACGAAGCCCTCGAATATGGCGACGCCACCCTCAGTCTCGGCGGCGGCAAGGTCCTGCGGGTTCTTTATGGTCCAGAACACGGGCTTCGCGCCCAGGGCCTGAACCAGCCTGAACGCGGGTGTCGCGCGGTCCGCGAACTTGTACGCAACGAAATCCGGCCGCGCAAGGGAGTTTGCGACCATGGACGTCGCAGCCGCGTCGCGCGCGGCGGTGCAGACGGAGGCCAGGGCCTGCCGGTGCGCGGGCACGCTCTTCTCGCCCGTGCGGGCGGACGCCGCGGACTTTGCGGACGTTGCTGCGAGGTAGTCCTTGCTCAGCTGGCCGCGGACGACCTCTGGGCGGTGGCGGCGCAGCCACACCAGCACGCGCGGGTCAAAACTCTCCACGCAGTAGCTTACGCAGTGGCAATCGAGCTCGTCCATGGTCTTGTGGCAGAGCTCGGCCACGCGCGGCCACGCGGCGCCTTCGGTCTTCACCTCCACGATGAGCGGCAGCGGGTCCGCGTCGCCCTCGCAGTCCGCGTCGAACACGGAAAGCGCCTCGTCGAAGGTGGGGATGCGCTCGTCCGTGCCGTCCAGGCAAAGCTCGCGCAGGTCCTGCAGGGTGCTCTTCTCGACCGTGAGGGCGCGTCCGCACATGCGCCGCGTGCTGGCGTCGTGAATGACCGCAAGCTGGCCGTCCGCGGTGAGGTGGACGTCGAGCTCCACGCCAAAGCCCAGGTCGCGGGCGCGCCGGAACGCCGAGAGCGAGTTTTCTGGGATGCCGAGGTCGCGGTCGTGCAGGCCGCGGTGGGCAAAGCGGTGCTGGCGGATCTTGCCCCAGCGGGCGTCCACGTACGAGTCGTTCTTGCGCGGCGACACCAGGGCGGCGGTCGCGACGGCGCCTGCGCATGCGACCGCGGCGGTCCTCGCGAGCGCGGTGGTTGCTCTTCTCATATGGATGGTCCCTTCTGGCGTCGGCCGCGTGCGCGGGTGCGGCACGGGTGTCTTGTCTTGTGGCACGTCCGCGGCGCGTGGGCGCGGCATGCCTCCCACCATGTTCCGCCTTTGTGGCGGTCGTGGGGCCGACGGAGCGGCAGACGGTTGTGTCAGAATGGAGCGGACGGAGGTGGCGCATGAAGCTGCAGCAACTGCGATACGTGATCCAGGTAGCGGAGTCGGGCTCGCTCACGGCGGCGGCCGAGCGGCTGTTCGTTGCGCAGCCCAGCCTGTCGAAGGCCGTCGCGGAGCTGGAGCGCGAGATGGGCGTCACGATCTTCACGCGGTCGCGCACGGGAGTTGAGCTGACGGAGGAGGGCACGCGCTTCCTCTCGTACGCGCGACAGGTGGTTGAGCAGGCGGACCTCTTGGAGGCGGAGTACAAGGGCGGCACCCGCATGCGCCGCGTGTTTGGCGTGTCCGCGCAGCACTACGCGTTCGTGGTGAACGCGTTCGTGCGGCTGGTGCGCGAGCACGGCGCCAGCAGCTACGAGTTCTCGCTGCGCGAGTCCACGACGGCCGGCATCCTGGACGACGTGCGCGTGCAGCGCAGCGAGCTGGGGATCCTGTACCGCAGCCACTTCAACCGCGACGTGATATCTAACGCGGTGCGCGCGGCCGGGCTCGCGTTTGAGCCGCTGTTCACGGCGACGCCGCACGTCTTCGTGAGCCGCGACAACCCCCTGGCGGACCGCGCGTCCGTCACGCTCGCCGACCTGCGCCCCTACCCGCGCCTGAGCTACGACCAGGGCATCCACAACTCGCCGTACTTTGCGGAGGAGCTCCACATCACGGAGCCTGCCGAGAAGAGCATCGTCGTGACCGACCGCGCCACGCTGTTCAACCTGCTCATAGGGCTGGGCGGCTACACCATATCCTCCGGCATCCTCTCCGAGGCGCTGAACGGCAGCCAGATCGTGGCCGTGCCGCTCGAGAGCGACGAGCGCATGGAGCTGGGCTACGTGCGGCGGCACGACCGGCCGCCCTCGCCCATCGCAAGCCGCTACCTGGAGCTTCTGCGCGGCTACGTCGAGGCGTACCGGCAGGGCGACCACAGCTAGCAGCCGGGCGCGGACCGGGCCCGACGCCGACGCGCGCGACCGCCCTCGCCCGGCCGGGCGCGGCACGTGACGCCTAGATGTCGAGCGCCGCGTGGTAGCCCCAGTACACGGCGTTCGTGATGGTCGACACGCGCGCCGCGTCGCCAATCACGCGAACGAAGGGAGCGCTGTCCCGCAGGGCATCGGCCACGCCCGTCCTGGAGCGCTGGCCAAGCGCGCAGATGACCGTCGTGCCCGGCACCAGGTGCTCGGCGCCGCTCGCGTCCGCGCACACGACGCCGTCGGCGGTCACGCGCAGACCCTTGTAGCCGGTGTGGACGGTCACGTACTTCTCGACCTCGCGAAGCAGTAGCGGGCGGTGCCGCACGTTCGCGTCCGGCGCCAGCTCGTCGCGCATCTCGACAAGGTGGACCCGCTTGCCCTCCTGCCCCAGGTGAATGGCGCACTCGCATCCCGCGAGGCCGCCGCCAAACACCACGACGTCGTCGCTCACGCGGTCGACGTTCTTGTAGTAGTCGTTCACCACGACAACGTTGTCGCCGTCGAGCCCGGGGATGGGCGGCACGAGCGGCGAGGAGCCAACCGCAACGATGAGCGCGTCCGCGCCCTCCGCCTCGACCAGCTCGGGCGTGACCTCGCAGTTCAGGCGGATCTGCACGCCGGCCCTGCGCGCCAGCCGCTCGTAGGTGCCCGTGAGCTCGTACATCTCGTACTTGAACGGCAGGGCGCGCTCGCTCTTGAGGATTCCCCCAAGCTCGCCCTCCTTCTCGCACAGCAGCACGTCGTGGCCGCGGCGCGCCGCGGTGTACGCCGCGTACAGGCCGCCGGGGCCGCCGCCCGCCACAAGCACCCTCTTGCGGCGGGACTCCGGCACGGGCACGACCTCGTCGCCCTCGGACTCGCGCCCGATGAGCGGGTTCACGGTGCAGCGGCGCGTGGACGTCGCCGCGCGCTCCGCCATGCACGTGAAGCAGCGCAGGCAGCGCACGATCTCGTCGTCGCGCCCCTCGGTCACCTTGCGCGGAAGGAAGGGGTCGGCGAGAAGGGCGCGCGCCATGTACACGACGTCCGCCTGCCCCGAGGCCACGATCTTCTCCATCTGCTCCGGGTCGTTCAGGCCGCCAATGGTCGCGACGGGCTTGCTCACGTGGCGCTTGACCTCTGCGGCAAGGTAGACGTTGCGACCGTGCGCCTCGAACATGGAGGGGTGGGTGATGCCGAACGTCTTCTGGTACGTGCCGGCCGAGACGTGGATGAGGTCGACGTAGGGCTCGATGGCCTGGGCTATGCGCACGCCCTCCTCCAGGTCGTAGCCTCCCTCGCAGAACTCCGCGCCGCTCATGCGGAACTCGATCGGGAAGAAGGGTCCCACGGCCTCGCGCACGGACTTGAGCACCTCGACGGCAAGGCGGCAGCGGTTCTGGAGCGAGCCGCCGTACTCGTCCGTCCTGTGGTTGAACAGGGGCGAGAGGAATTGGTTGATGAGCCATCCGTGGCCGCCGTGGATCATGAGCATCTCGAAGCCCGCGCGCTTTGCGAGCCCCGCCACGTGGCCGTAGGCGCGGACGATGTCCGCGATCTGCTCCTGCGACAGGGCGCGCACGGCAACGCCGTCTGCGCGGACGGTATCCGAGGGGCCCCACTGGTTGAGCCCGTGCTGGCGGGTCTTGTCCGTCATGTACGTGCCGGCGAACATTCCGGAGTGCGAAAGCTCCAGCGACGGGATGGCGCCGTGGCGGCGGATGGCGTCCGCGGTGTACGTGGCGCACGCCAGGGAGTTGAGGATGGACTCGTCCAGGTGGTAGGCGTGGCTGCCGTCCGTCTGCGGGTGCACCATGCACTCGGACACGGTGACCGCGCCGGCGCCGCCCTTGCCCCTCAGCTCGTAGAACGCCGTCGACTTGGGACCGATGCAGCCATCGTTAGTGATGTCCGTGCCACCCATGGGCGCGCTGAACATGCGGTTCCTGAACGTGGTCCTCCCAAGGGTGATGGGCTTGCAGAGGTTGGGGTACTTGCGCTGCATTTGCTCTCCCGTCCATTCGGGCCGCGTCTCGCGGCAAGAAGTCACGCGCATATGATACGTGAGCGCAAAGCAATCCACACCATACCGACACACGTGTGATGCCAGGGAGTTGGACAGATTGCTCAGTTAGCCCGCATTTATATGTACATCTGTCCCAACGCTATATCGGCGCACGACAAGCAAATCATCCTTGTCGACCTGGATTGCTGTAATATACTACGTATTATTTTACGTATGATTGGACTCAACTCATGCCAACGATTAAACCCATTTCCAATCTGAGGAATTACAGCGAGGTGCTTGATGGGGTCTGCCCTGGCTCACCTGTGTTTCTTACGAAAAATGGCCATGGTCGTTACGCGATTCTCGATATGGCAGACTACGACCGTCTTATAGCCGCGCAATCACTCTTCTCTGAACTTGAACATGGCAGGATGTCGGGTGAGAACCATGGCTGGATAACATCTGAAGATGTTCGATCTCACTTCGAGAATAGACACGGCAATGGGGCATGAGGTCGTTTACTCCCCTGACGCGCTAGCCGACCTCGACAAGATATGGGAATGGATTGCCGTCGAGAACGAGGAACCTGCCTCAGCCTCAAGTACGATTGACGCAATACTTGACCGTATCGACGACGTCGCAACCTTCCCGAACTCTGCCCCTCCACTGGACACGGTTTGCCAGATACACTCGAGCTGGCGATTCGTCAGCGCCCGTGGCTATATGGCGTTTTTTAGGGTTGGTCGAACTCGTCTGTATGTGGATCGCATCCTCAGCAGCAAGAGCGACTTCCTTAGGGTTTTGCTAGACTCGTCGGATGGAATCGATTTATATAATTGAGTCACGACATCTCCAGCCATGGGCGGCTGCACGAACGTAGAACATTGATTCCAAGGTTGACGTTTGGGTCGCGTTTTCCCAGTTGGGCGAAATGTGTAGGAAAAATGTTCTACGTTCGCACCCGCCACGCAAGCGCACGACCCAAAATGGGCGCCTCGCGGCAAACGTCGCGGGGCGCCCCAGGCCTGTGCGTTCAGGATCTTGCTACCTGCGGACCACGGAGATGCGCTGCCTCACGTGGTTTCCGCTCTCGACCTCGTCCACCATGGCAATCGCAAAGTCGGCGTAGCTGATGACGGACTCGCCACGCTCGTTCAAGGTGAGCTCCTCCCCCGCGAGAATGTATGAGCCGGTGCGCTCGCCGTCCGCCTGGAAGTCGCCCGCAGGAGAGACGAACGTCCACTTCACGTCATCGCGCTTGCGAAGCTCGGCGAGCTCGTCTGCCTGGGCAGAGGCCGTCGGGACATACTCCTTGGGGAAGTCCGGCGTCTTGTACAGCTGCGTCTTGTGCTCGGGGTCTACGTAGAGCGAACCCGCACCGCCAACTACAAGTAGGCGGGTCTGCGTACCAGAGAGCACGTCCGCAAGGTGCTGAGAGGTGGTGGTGTGCAGGGGCAGGGTCTCGGGCGTCCACGCGCCAAAGGCGTCGACCACCGCCTCGAAGCCCGCGAGGTCGTCGGCCGTGATGTCCATGATGCCCTTCTGCACGAAGCGCTGTGCCTCGGACTTGTTCTCGCTGCGGGCGAAGCCGGTCACGTCAAAGCCGCGGGCGACGGCCTCCCTAACGATGAGCCGGCCGTTGCGGCCGTTGGATGCGACGACGGCGATCTTCCTGGTGTCGGTCATGTCTCTCTCCTTCTAGCTCAGCCGCGGCAAGGAGCCGCGCCAACGTCTTTCGTCTGACAGCAAGAACTATACGGAGGTAGGACTACTAATGGTAGTAGGCACTTTATAGTACTGTAGGTTCCTACTAGTAACTATTGGCAATCAACACTTGTCTTATACTCATGCGGTTCTGTCATAGCTCACCAAGTACAAAGAGACCCGCCACGGAAAGCACTCCGAGGCGGGTCCATAGTTTTCGGCGTCGTTCGCGGAGCCCAGGTCCTGGCTACTTGGCCTCTCCCGTGACCTTCGCCCAGTCGGCCGCGAACTTCGCGAGGCCCTCGGTCGTCAGCGGATGGTGCACGCACTTCTTCAGCGCGCCAAACGGCACGGTCGCGATGTCCGCGCCCAGAAGCGCCGCCTGCGTCACGTGGTTGGGCGTGCGGACGGAGGCGGTGATGATCTCCGGGCCGCCCTCCTCGTCCCAGTAGCCGTAGTCGTAGTTCTTCACGCACTCGACTACCGTGGAGAGCTGCTCGATGCCGTCATCACCAATGTCGTCGAAGCGACCGACGAACGGGCTGATGTAGCGTGCGCCGGCGCGGGCGGCGAGAAGAGCCTGCGGTGCGGAGAAGACGAGCGTCATGTTGACGCGAATCCCCTCGGCCGCGAGCTTGTGGGTCGCGGGCAGCGACTCCTCGCAGATCGGCAGCTTGACCACGATGTTTGGCGCGAGCGACGCGAGGTGTTCGCCCTCGGCGATCATGCCCTCGGTCGTCTCGGCCGTGGACTCGGCAGACACCGGCACGCCCTCGCCCACGATCTTGCAGATCTTGACCATGTGGTCCTCGAAGTCGGCAAGCTTTCCGCCGGTCTTCGCGTAGAGCGACGGGTTGGTGGTGACGCCGGCGAGGATGCCCCAGTCGGAGGCCTGCTTAATCTCGTCGAGGTCCGCGGTATCGATGAAGAACTTCATGGCTAGCCCTTTCTGTCCGAAACCTGCTTTCCAGTTTGTTATTGTTGCGGCTCTATCGTAACGCTCTTCTCCACAAAGTGGACCAACAATCGGTAGTCAACCAAAATCGACAGACCGCCATCGCACACGCCACGTCAGGCGGCGGCCACCCGGCGTGAGCCTACTCGCGACCGTCCCAGCAGTACGTGCAGACCTTGTCGCGGTCGAGGCCGATCGCCTCGAGCAGGCCGTCGAGCGACTGGTAGCGCAGCGAGTCGAAGCCCATCTCCTCGCAGATGGATTTCAGCAGGCAGCGGCCGCGCTCCGTGGCGTCGTCCGCGTACTCCGCGATGTGTTCCTCGCCGCCGTCGGGCTCGAGCTCCCTTATCTTGCGGCGCGCGATGAGCTCGTAGTCGGAGTTCGAGCGCGAGAACGAAAGGTACTTGCAACCATACATGATGGGCGGGCACGCGGAGCGCATGTGCACCTCGCGGGCGCCCGTGTCGTACAGGAAGTCGACGGTCTCGCGCAGCTGCGTGCCGCGTACGATGGAGTCGTCCACCAGAAGCAGGCGCTTGCCGTCGATTAGCTCCGGCACGGGAATCTGCTTCATCTTCGCGACGCGGTTGCGAATGGCCTGGTTGGTGGTCATGAACGAGCGCGGCCACGTTGGCGTGTACTTCACGAACGGGCGCGCGAACGTCTGGCCCGTCTGCATGGCGAAGCCCAGGGCGTGCGGCAGGCCGGAGTCCGGCACGCCCGCCACGTAGTCCACCTCGGGCAGCGTGCCCTCAACCTCCTCGCGACGCGCCATGATGCGGCCGTTGCGATAGCGCATGACCTCGACGTTCACGCCCTCGTAGTTTGAGTTGGGGTATCCGTAGTACACCCACAGGAACGCGCAGATCCGCATGCGGTCGCACGGCTTGGCCAGCACCTCGTAGCCGTCCGGCCCAATGCGCACGATCTCGCCGGGACCAAGCTCGTGCTCGTCCGCATAGCCCAGCTTGCCGTAAGCGAAGCTCTCGAACGAGACGCAGTAGCCGTCGTCGTCCTTCCCCACCAGCACGGGCAGGCGCCCCATGCGGTCGCGCGCGGCAACAAGGTGGCCGTCCTCGGTCATTATGAGCAGCGTGAGCGAGCCCTCGATCTTCTCTTGCGCATAGCGGATGCCATCGACCAGGTTGTCCTGCGAGTTCACGAGCGCGGCCACAAGCTCGCACATGTTGACGTTTCCAGAGCTCATGGCCATGAACTGCGCACCGGCGCCCGTGAGCTCATCTACCAGCGCGTCGAAGTTCGTGATGTTGCCCACCACGGATATTGCATACACGCCCAGGTGCGAGCGCACAAGCAACGGCTGCGGGTCCATGTCGCTGATGCAGCCCATGGCGCAGGTGCCGCGAAATCCCGGCAGGTCGTGGTCGAAGCGCGTGCGGAACGGCGTGTTCTCGATGGAGTGGATCTCCTTCTTGAAGCCGCCCTCCGGCAGGCACGACACCATGCCCGCGCGACGCGTGCCCAGGTGGGAGTGGTAGTCGACCCCAAAGAACACGTCCAGGATGACGTCGCGGCGCGAGACCGCGCCAAAGAATGCGCCCATGTGACCTCCAGGTCAGTCGTCGGGCCGAAAGCGCGTCCGCGCGACGCCGCCCCGCCGGCCCGCCTTGCCAAGCCGTCAAGAAACCGCACCTAGAAGTATACGGCGGGCGAGAAGAACAAGGCCCTTTCCCCGCGGGCGCATGCGTGGACGGTAGCTCCCCGTGCCCCTGCGGCGCGCCATCGTGCCCGCACCCGCGGGCCGATATCATGCGCGCATGCGCCCCCACCGTTCGCGACGCAGCACGTTTTCGACCTCCGGAAGCGTGTAGCCCAGGCGCGTGTCACCGTTGGGGTCAAGCCGCACGAAGTCGAAGCCCAGCTTCTGCTGGACGCGTGCCGATCGCGCGTTGCCATCGTAGTGGCAGCACCACACGGCGTCGCAGCCAAGGTCCGCAAACGCGCGAGCGACCAGGCACGAGGCCGCCTCCGTGGCATAGCCGCAACCCCAGTACGGACGTCCCACCCAAAAGCCAAGCTCGGGCTCCGCGTCCAGACCAGAGCACGAGTCCTCGCCAAACCTGAGCGCGACGCACCCCACAAGCGCGCCGTCGCACGGCCGAACAACGGCATACGTCTCTGGCGCCGAAAGCACGTCCTCGATGGTACGAAGGCTTTCCGCCACGTCCGCGTGCGGCGGCCAACCGGCGGCCGGCCCCACCTCAGGATCGCGTGCAAGCTGGTAGAGCGCCTCCGCGTCCGAAGGCGCCCATGGGCGCAGCAGGAGCCTCTTGGTCCTCAGTTCCATGCTCTTCTCCCTTCGCAAGGCACTCGTAACATCGGCAAGACTATAGCGTCGCACGACGGGTGGCGCTCCGCCCCGCACCACGATGTGGCGATTTTTCTTGCGCGCAATCGGGTACCATCGATATTAATCGTACGCTATATAATATTGCGCTTGTCTATAGCGCATCAAGCTGACCCGCCGCAGATTCACCAGTCGCCGGGTCGCAAGGAGGCTACATGCAACAGAACACCTTGCCCGCACGCCAGGCGATGCCCTCGCAGTCGCCCGCGAACCCGGACCCGCTTGCGCTGGAAAACCAGCTCTGCTTTCCGCTGTATGCGGCCTCCAAGGAGCTGACCCGCCGGTACAAGCCGTTTCTTGACCCGCTGGGGCTAACGTACACGCAGTACGTGACCATGATGGTCCTGTGGGAGAAGGACGGCATAACCGTGACGGAGCTGGGAAGCCGGCTGTACCTTAACTCCGCCACGCTGACGCCGCTGCTGAAGCGCCTCGAGGCGCACGGCTACATCACGCGCACGCGGTCCGCCAAGGACGAGCGCGCCGTGATCGTGACGCTGACCCCCGCCGGACGCGAGCTGCACGAACGCGCGCACGACGTGCCGCACTGCATGGGCAGCTGCGTGAACATGCCCCTGGACGAGGCCATGGAGCTCAAGCGGCTGCTGCTGAAGTTGCTCGACTCGCTCTCGAGCGACGGTGAACGCTAGAGCCCACCCGCTGCCGCGACCGCCGGAGTCGCCAAAGGCCGTACCCCAAGCGCATGCAACGGTGTAAGAGAGTGTAAAAGAGTGCAAGAACGTGTAGAAGCGTGTAGAAAGGTATAAAAGAGTATATGTTCGTGTAAAAGGGTATAAGACCAACACGTACGGATGAGACGCAGTGCCAACATGGCGAGCAGGAGTGATATGCATGGGACCAAACCCCTTCAAACCTACGGCGGGAAAGATGCCTCCCATCCTCATCGGACGCGAAAGCGTGATTGACGCCTTCGACAGGGGGCTTGCCAATGGGGCAGGTGCGCCAGAGAGGCTCATGCTCATCACGGGTCAGCGCGGATCTGGTAAGACGGTTCTCCTCACCGAGCTTGGGCGCATGGCCAAAAAGGATGGTTGGGACGTAATCTCCGAGACCGCCTCGGGCGGAATGGTGCAAAGGATTGTCGAGAGTCTTCGTGGCACCTCACCAAGAGTCACGAGGGCAAGCATCGGGCCAAGTGCGTCCTTGGGGGGCACCTCCCTCTCGCTCGGATCGGTCGAGCTGTCTCGCCCGGAGGCACCCCTCACGATCCGCGCGGCAATCGAGGACAGGCTGGCCAGGCTTCCCAAGGGCAAGGGCGTGCTAATCACGATCGATGAGGTGCAGTCTGCCTCGAGGGACGACCTCGTGGCCATTTCGACTGCGGTACAACACGTCATTCGCGACGAGGACATGACCGACTTACCCGATACGCAGAAGCATGGCATTGCGCTGGCGTTCGCAGGCCTGCCCATAGCCATTGACGACCTCGTGAACGACGACGTCCTCACCTTCCTACGGCGATGCGTCCGCTACGACCTCGGCGAGGTAAGGATCCCCGATGTAAAGAACGCCTACATAAGCACGGTGAACGACTCTGGCAAGATGATTTCCGAGAAGGACGCGCAAACCGCAGCAGAGGCCTCTTCGGGCTTCCCCTTCATGATCCAGCTTGTGGGGTATTACATGTGGCAGTCCGCCGACGTCAACGGATCGGATGCCATCACGGCAGAGCATGTTTCCATCGGCGCCACCGATGCGGCGAACGCATTCCAAGACTCCGTGTGCGCTCCGGCAGTTCGCTCCCTTACTGTCGCCCAACGCGAGTTCATACTTGCGATGGTGCCGGATCTGCCCGAGCCCTCCCAGGTGGCGCACATCGCAGAACGGTGCCGCAAGTCCATGAGCTGGGCAGGCAAGTATCGCGCCAGCCTCATCGCCTCGAACCTCATCGAGCCCGCAGGGAGGGGTTACGTGCGCATCTCCATGCCCCACCTTGCAGAGTACCTGCAGACGCGTCGAGAAGCCTAGCGCACCGAGTCATGCCCCCATAATCAAACGCGTTTCTCGCCACCCCCCCTCATGCGGCGGAGTCAGGGAAGAATGCGCAACAAACGGAAAGGAACCACCTTGTCTCAACGAAACACCGCCCGCCTCGAGCGCTCGACGATGCGCCGGACCCTCTCTAGGTTCTGGGCAGTCACGCGCATGCAGCCCGGGATCGCGGCGCTCTCCGTCATAGCGAGCGCCGGCTACGTGCTCCTGCTCACCTTCGCGAACACCTACGTGATGGGCCTCGTGGTCGACCGCGTGCAGGCCTCCCCCGTGCCCGCCGACCGCGTGTTTTCCGTGTTCGGCCCGTACGTGCTCGCGCTCGTGCTCGTGAACCTCGTGGGCCAGGTGCTGTCGAAGCTGCAGGACTACACCGTGTACAAGCTGGAGATCAACGGCAACTACCACCTGTCGCGCCTGTGCTTCGACACGCTGGCCAACCAGTCGATGACGTTCCACACCAGCAACTTCGGCGGCGCGCTCGTGAGCCAGACCAGCCGCTTCACGAGCGGGTACAGCCAGCTTGTGGACGTGGTGGTCTTCTCGCTCATTCCCATGGTCACGTCCATCGCGGCCACCATCCTGTCGCTGGCGTGGCAGGTGCCAACGTTCGTGCTCATCCTCGTGGTGATGATGGTGGTGTACATCGCGTTCGTGTGGGTGATGTACAAGAGGATCCTGCCGCTTTCCGAGCGTACGTCGCAGGCGCAGAACCGCCTTTCCGGCGTGCTTTCAGATGCAGTCACCAACATCCTGGCCGTGAAGACGTGCGGGCGCGAGGACTTCGAGCGCGAGCTGTTTGACGCGGCGGACCGCGACGCCCGCAGCGCCGAGACCGTGAGCATGCGCGCCACCATGCGTCGCAACTTCGCGAGCTCCGGCATCATCGTGCTCATCATGGCCGTGGTGTCCGTGTTCATGGTGGGCGGGCACGCGTGGTTTGGCATCAGCGCAAGCACGCTCATCATGATGTTCACCTACACGTACAACCTGACGATGCGCCTTAACTACACCAGCTCGATGATGCAGCGCATCAACCGCGCGCTGGGCGACGCGGCCCAGATGACGCAGGTCCTGGACGAGCCGCGCCTGGTGGAGGACGCGCCGGACGCGACCGAGCTTTCCGTGACGCACGGCGCCATCGACTTCGAGCACCTGGGGTTCCGCTACCACGACGCCGCGGCGGACGACCGCGTGTTTGACGACCTGACGCTGCACATTCCCGCCGGACAGCGCGTTGGCCTGGTAGGCCGCTCCGGATCGGGCAAGACCACGCTGACGAAGCTCCTGCTGCGCCTGGACGACGTGCAGGACGGCCGCGTGCTGGTGGACGGGCAGGACATAAGCCGCTGCACCCAGCAGAGCCTGCGCCGGCAGATCGCGTACGTGCCGCAGGAGGCGCTGCTGTTCCACCGCAGCATCCGCGAGAACATCGCCTACGGGCGCCCGGACGCCACGGAGGAGCAGATTCGCGAGGCCGCGCGCCAGGCAAACGCGCTGGAGTTCATCGACCGGCTGCCGCAGGGCATGGACACCATGGTGGGCGAGCGCGGCGTGAAGCTCTCTGGCGGGCAGCGCCAGCGCATCGCGATCGCGCGCGCCATCCTGACGGACGCGCCGATCCTGGTGCTGGACGAGGCGACGTCCGCGCTGGACTCCGAGTCCGAGGCGCTGGTGCAGCAGGCCCTGGAGCGCCTGATGCACGGACGCACGTCCATCGTCGTGGCGCACAGGCTCTCGACCGTGGCGTCGCTCGACCGCATCGTGGTGCTGTCCAACGGCAGGATCGTGGAGGACGGCACGCACGCGGAGCTCAGCCGCGCCGGCGGCGAGTACGAGCGCCTGTGGGACCGCCAGACCGGCGGCTTCCTGGAGGGCGAGTAGCGCCCGCGGCCCGCAGGCGCCCGGCGGGCACGCCCGCGCAGGTGCCGCGACAACGAGTTACCTAAAGGAGAAGAGCCGGCATCCGGTTGGATGTCGGCTCTTCTCGTCTTACGTATATATATGTGCGCGCGGGGATGGGCGCACGATGCGTGGCATGTGGGCTACGCCTGGGCCTGGGCGACCTTCGCGTCGGAGGCAGCGGCCTCGGACTCGGCAGCCGCGACGTTCTTGCGGCCGAGCTCGGACCACTCGGGCTCCTCGTCTGCCATGGAGCCGGCCTTGACGGTGAAGAACTCCTTCAGGCAGTTGTAGGCGACGATGACGCCGAGGACCACGAGCAGGACGGCGACGACGAGCTGCAGGCCTTTGGTGAGGAGCACGGGGGCGGCAGCGGTGGTCGCGGTCGCGGGGATGGTGCCGAACAGGCCGTAGGTGGCCACGGCGGTCCAGCAGCTGGCGATGCTCATGGCAAGGGAGGTGAAGGTGCAGCAGAGCAGGAAGGCGACGGGGACGTACAGCATCCAGCCCTTGCGGCCGGTGACCTTGCAGAACACGGCGAGGGTGATCATGGTCATGCCGCCGAGCAGCTGGTTGGACGCGCCGAAGAGCGGCCAGATGTTGAGGTAGCCGCCGAAGCAGAGGACAAGACCGACGAGCAGGGAGATGGCGGTGGAGAACCAGACGTTCGTCATGACCTTGCGGACGCCGGTGACCTTCTCGGTGGTCTGGGCGGCGGCGTCGTTGGAGTTGAAGAAGAACTCCTGGAAGCTGCTGCGGGCGATGCGGGCGACCGCGTCGAGCGAGGTGAGGGCGAGGGCGGAGACGTTCATGGTCATGAAGACGGTCGCGACGGTGTTGTTGACGCCGATGGTCTCCATGCCGCGGGCGATGCCGGCCGCGAAGATCTGGAACGGGGTGGAGGCGACGCCGCCGTTGAGGGCACCGGTGCCGGCGGTGTTCATGTCACCGAACATGATGCCGGCGGTGACGATGGCGATGACGCCGACGAAGGACTCGAGCACCATGGCGCCGAAGCCGACGGGAAGCATGTCGGTCTCGTTGGAGACCTGCTTGGAGGAGGTGCCGGAGGAGACGAGGCTGTGGAAGCCGGAGAGGGCGCCGCAGGCGACGGAGACGAACATGAGCGGGAACAGGTAGCTGCCGCCGGCGGCGAGCTTTGCCATGGTGGCGCTGCTCGCGACCATGGGGGCGGTCATGGTTGCCTTGCCCTGGACGGCCAGCGCGAAGATGCCGAACACGGCGCAGACGATCATGGTGACCATCATGATGGTAGTGAGGTAGTCACGCGGCTGCTTGAGGGTCTGGATGGGCATGGCGCTCGCAAAGACGAGGTAGACCATCACGATGGCGATCCAGCCGTTGATGTCAAGGTACAGGGGGAACTGCATGCCGACGGCGAACATGATGACGATGGACGCGACGGCAACGGCGAACTCCTGCCAGCCCTTGAGGTCGAAGCGCTTGCGCAGCCAGCCGAAGGCGATGGCGACGAAGGTGAACAGGATGGAGATGGTGCCGGCGCAGCCGGAGGCGTAGGACTTGGTGAAGTCGACAGCGCCGGAGGCGGCGGGGGTGAACTTGAAGGTGCCCGCGACCATGGAGGTGAACGCGGCGATCACGATGGTGCAGAACAGCCAGCTGAACAGCAGGAAGAGGCGGCGACCCGTCTTGCCGATGTACTTCTCGATGAGCTGGCCCAGCGACTTGCCGTTGTTCTTGACGGAGGCGTACAGCGCGCCGAAGTCATGCACGGCACCAAAGAAGATGCCGCCGACGAGGACCCACAGCAGGACCGGCAGCCAGCCGAACATCATCGCGACGATGGTGCCCGTGACGGGGCCCGCGCCGCAGATCGAGCTGAACTGGTGCGCGAACACGGAGAAGCGCGTGGCGGGCGAGAAGTCCCGGCCATCCTCCATGCGGCGGGCGGGCGTAATGGCCTGGGGATCGACGCCCCAGCTCTTGGCCAGCCATCGACCGTAGACGACGTAGCCGCAGACGAGCGCCACGGCTGCAACCAGTATTACCAGCATTCCGTTCATGTGAAGCTCCCTCCGAGGTTCAAACAAAAAGCGGGGCCACTTGGTGGTTTCCAAGCGGCCCCGCAGAAAGACGCCAGCCGCCCGCATGACCGCGGGTCGGCTACACCGACTCGCGGCTAGATAATAATGATTACCTCTGCTAGCGTGCTGACGCCCATGTTCGAATCTCCTATACCGGGTGCGCCGTATGCGCACCTCCCTTGCGGTACGGCGCCCATGATGGCCCTCTGGAAGCCGGTAGGTGGCCAGATATTTCAAGCGGTAACATGCGGTTAACGAAATGTATGCAATGCAGAAACGGGCAAACGGTTGGTTTTTGTCGCCAAACGATAAATTGAACACCTAGTTTAAAGCGATACCTGCGTAAACCCGTAAAGGCTTGCCGCGTTCTGCCACGCCGCACCCTCGATGGACCTTGCGTGCGGACCACAGAACAGTGCCTCCGCCTTGCGCAGCGCAAGTGGCGCCGGAGTGTACGGCCAGTCGCTCCCGTACAGCAGGTGGGTGGGGTCCGCCACCTTGAGCAGCGCGTCGAGCATGACGGGTTCCGCATCGCCCGCAAGGTCGAAGTACAGGCTGCGCACGGCGCCAAGGACGTCCACGTTGGACATCATGCCCGCCGGCACGAGCACGCGCGAGATGCCGTCCATGCGATGCGCCACCTCTGGCACAAACGCGCCACAGTGCGGAACGACCCACCGCACGTTGGGATAGCGGTCGAGCGTGCCCTCGGTCACCAGGTTGAGCACGGCGCGCGTGGTGTCCGCCAGAAACTCGAACAGGGGCGCATGGCGTGCCGCGAACTGCCCCGCCGGCACGGCCGCGGGCTTGGTGGGATGGATCGTCACGACGGCATGCAGCGAGTCCAGGTACGCCATGAGCGGGTCGAGGGCGGGATCCCCAAGGTAGGTGCCGCATGCGTTTGTGGGAACCTTCACGCCAAGCGCGCCAGGCAGTGCAAGCGCGCGGCGCGCCTCCCGGATGGACGCCGCGACATCGGGCAGTGGCAGCACCGCCGCAAAGCCGCGGCATGCGGCGTGGTCCGCGCACAGACCGGACATGTAGTCGTTCAGGGCGCGGCAAAGCCCTGCGGAAGCGGCATCGTCACCCCAGTTGACGTGGGGCGACGATATCGAGAAGAGCGAGAAGCCAATGTTTGCGCCCGCAGCGAAGGCGCGCGCGTCCTTCTCGTCCCACGAAGGCGTGGGAAAGCCGTCCTCGCGCGCGGGATCGATGCCCGCGCGGGCGAGTGCCTCCAGGTACGCCGGGGGCAGCACGTGCTGGTGAACGTCGAACAGCCGCGGGAGCTCGTGCGCGGCCGCGCACGCATGGCCGCTATCGCAGGTTGGCATCGGGGTATTCCTCCGCGATGTAGCGGAGCACCTCGTCCCACTGCTCGCGAGCCACCTTGTCGCGCACCTTCGCGCGGCTGGCCTTCGCCCACAGATACACGCTCCGGGGGCTCTCCCCCGCGTCGAGTCGGTCGCTTGCCAGGAAGAACGGGTCCTGGTCGTCGAAGAAGTCGTCTGCCATGTAACCACCCTGCCGTCGCGGTTGTGCCTACATGCGACCACTATAGCAAGGCGCCGCGACGCGAATGTCGCACAGCCATCCATACATTTGTTGTATGACTCGCAAGAATACCTGTATTTTTACTTATGGCTTCGGGCGCCTACAGTGGAGTTCGCACAACAGTTACCCAAACATGGGAGGCACATCATGATCCTTGGAATGGGCGCACCCGAGCTTCTTGTCATCCTGCTTGTAACGCTCGTCATCTTTGGGCCCAAGAACCTGCCGAAGCTCGGCTCCGCCCTTGGCCAGACGGTCAAGAGCGTGCGCGAGGGCATGGAGGAGGGCGACGCGGCGGCGGCCGAGAAGGTCAGGAGCGAGGTCTCGGAGGCCTCCTCGGAAAACCAGGCCACTTCCGCGCATACCAAGGCCTGCCCGAGCTGCGGCGCCGAGGTCGACGCCGACGCGGCGTTCTGCTCGCACTGCGGCGCCAAGTTAGACTAGCTCCCCCCAACATCAGGCACCACCCGCTCGACCCCCTACGACTCCGGGTTGGGCGGTCCCCCTCTTACCGGGCCCGGCTCTCGCATCCGCGAGGCCGGGCCCATGCGTTACCCATCCACGGCGCTGCCGTCGGCCGCTGCGCCCGCGTCGGCCTCGGCGGCATCGCCCGCGGCGTCGGCCGCCGGCGCGTACGCCGCCTCGAACATGCCCACGAAGCGCTCCGCCAAGGGCGACAGGCCCCTTCCCTTAGGCCACACCACGGCCATCCGTGTCACCAAAGAGTCCTCGTCCACGCGCTTCACCGTGGCGCCCTCAAGGTTCATCAGCTCCAGAAACGACTCCGGCACCAGGCCCACGCCCAGCCCCTTGCACGCCCACGCGCACGTGGTGCGGGCGTCGTCGTTCACGCACGCCACGAACTCCGGCAGCCCCGCCTGCGCAAACAGGCGCTCCAGGATCTTCTCGAACCTGCGATAGATCACGAGCGGAGCGGCGGAGAGCTCCTCCAGGTCCACCACGTCCGCGCGCTCGCCGCACGACATCCCGCGCGGGATCACGGCCACCATCGGCTCGGGGTCGGCGTAGCGGCACTCCAGCCCCTGCTCCGCAAATGGCGTGCGCACCACGCCCAGCTCAACCACGCGACGGCGCAGCATCTCGAGCACCTCATACGTGTTGCCCTCGTTCAGCACCAGGCTCACGCGCGGGTAGTCGTCCGCCAGGGCCCGCATCTGGGAGTTCGGCACCTGCCCGCCCGAAGAGCTGATGATCCCTATGGCGAGCGTCCCCTCGCGCCCCAGGCCCACGTCCGCCACCTCGCGCGCCGCGGATTCCGTCAGCCCCAGGATCGTGGTCGCGCGGGCGTACAGCACGCGCCCCGCGTCCGTCAGGTCCACGCCGCGCGGCCTGCGCACAAACAGCTTGACGCCCAGCTCCTTCTCCAGCGCGGACACCTCGTAGCTCAGCGGGGGCTGCGTGATGTTCAGGCGCTTCGCCGCCGTGGTGATCTTGCGCTCCTCCGCCACGGCCACAAAGTACTCCAGCTGCCTCAGGTTCACCGCATGCCTCCCGTCCGCGATATCCAATCTCTGTATAGCATACGCACGGGCGAGAAGGACGTACCGCCTTGGCAGCAAACCCCCACGTCAACGGCACAGCCGCGCGCCCCGGCTAGAACATGAGCGTCATGCCCGCGGGGGCTTCCTTGTCCACAGCGTCCGCCACGCCGTTCACGTCCGCGCGCAGCCACGCCGCCTCCCGCGCAGACGTCGCGGCGTCCGTGGCGCGCGCCTGCGCCAGGCCCACGGCCTCCCTGCGCACCGCATCCGGAAACGCAAGGTAGCGCCTGTAGCAGCTCAGCGCACGCACCGCGTCGCAGCTGCAGTACGCGGGGTCAAAGCTCGCACGCTCCTCAAGGCCGCGCAGCCCGCATACCTCCACGCGCCCAAAGAACAGCGTGTCCAGGTACGTCCAGCCGTCGCGCATGCCAATGTCCGCAAAGCGCAGCAGTGCGCACACGTAGCCCAGCGTCTGCCTCATGTCCGGGTCGCGGTTCACGGCAAGGTAGCCGCTCACCGCCTCTAGCAGCAGCTCCGCCGCGTCCACGGACCTTGCGTCGCGCACGCGCCAGCGCTGGTAGTGCGCCAGGCGCCTGGCCAGAAGCTCGCGCCCCTCCGCCGTCGCGGCCGCGTCCGCCCAGCGCGCGCCGGCCATCGCGCCGTCCACGGCCGCAATCAGCCGCTCGTTCGGCTCGAACCTGCTTGCGCCGGCCTCCACGGCCACGTCGCCGTCCACGGGGTTGCCCTTCTCGCCCGCACCCGCCGTGCCGGCGGCATCGCCCGCGCCCAGCGTGCCGTCCGCGCCCTCCGCCACGTCCTCGTCAAAGCCAAACGCAAGGCGCAGGCCGCCGTCCGCGTCCACGTCCAGCGTCGCCACGTTCACGGATTCGTCCGCGTGCAGGCGCACGGTCGCCTCCGCCTCAAAGTGGTTTGCCACCTGGTCGATCCTGCGCGCGCCCAAGCCGCTCTCGTGCGCCTCGCGGGCGATTGCGTCCGCAGCCGCGTCAGAGATCCTGAACGCGCGGCCGGCGCCCAGCAGGTTGCTCACGCGACGCTCCAGGCTCCGCTCGGAACCCTTCACGATCTGCCGCAGGTTTGCGCACGTCAGCGCCGGCACGCACACCACCGCGCCAAAGCGTCCCACAAACTCCGGCATGAACCCCCAGCTCACCAGGTCCTGCAGGTTCATGCGCGCCCGCAGCTGGTCCGTGGTCAGAAGCCCCGGCGCCACAGAGCCCGCGCCCGCAAGCTCGAGCCCGCCGCTCAGCAGGCGCTTCCGCACGATGCCCTCGATCCCCATGAACGCGCCGGCAAACACGTTCAGCACGCGCCCCGCGTCCAGGGTCACCTCGCGCTGGCCCTGGGCCTCCGGCGCCAGCTCCAGCGTCCCGCCGTCCAAAAGCTTCAGGAAGTTCCCCTGGCTGTCAAAGCTCCGGCCGCCCTCGCGCGTCTTGCGAACCAGCTTGTCGGCCTCGTCCCAGAACGCGAGCACCGGGCGGCCGTCGTCCTTCTCCATCACGCCGGCCACGCGCCTCAGCTCGCTGCTCACGGAGTCGCCAACCCATCCGGCGCCCGTGATGCCAGAGCAGTCTATGCTCACCAGCTCAAGCCCCATGACCTTCGCGACCACCTTCATCACGAAGCTCTTGCCGCTCGCCGTGCTGCCCGAAAGCATGAACGCGCACGCGCGGGGCAGGTCCAGGTCGTCCACGCCGCGGGCGCGCATCTCCATGCGCTGCAGGCACGAGTACGTCAGCCCGACCACCTCGCGGAGCACGTCCTCCTGCCCCACCACATAGCGCCGACACTGCGCGAGCACCTCGTCGCGAGGCCTCGCCAGTATCGCCTCGATTGCGTCAACCGCCCTGGCAGAGCCGTCCGCCCCGCCAAGGTCGCCTGCCCCGCCAAAGCCGCCCGCAGCCTCAGTCCCAAATCGCACGTCCGACATAGCACAAGCCTCCCAGCCCGGCGCACCCGCGCCGTCCAGGAAAGATTATGCCCTCATCACCGCATCCCAAGCGCCTCGCCCGGGCGAGAAGAGCCCGCCCCCTTGGTCGCAGGTGTAGTACTCTGTTCGCATGATAGATGAGCCCCTCATATATGACTGCGACGTGAACGCCCTTTCGCTCGAACGTGCGAGAGGTCTCGTCCCTCCAGAGTTCCTTCTGGCTTACCGGAGGTTCATCGATTACGAGGGGCGCCAGATCCCTCGTCTTCCGCGCGGGAGCGAGGAAATGGCACGTGGCCTCGATATAAAGCTTGCATCACAGCGAGGCATTCACTCTCCCAACTACGACTCCCTGCCATCTGGCGGGGCAGGTAAGCGTAAGTACGCGCTGTCGGTCCACTCAGAAGGTCAAGCGTATTACGACGATAAAAATGTCATTGCTCGCCCTGATGGGACATGGATTCTGGACTACAAAGCCCACCGCGCCGCTCCTGGCAAAAGGGAGACGGACCAGTCGACGAAATTCCTCATGAACAATTTGGAAGACGGCGTACCCGTTGGCGTCATGGTCCGCAGTGACTCTGGATACAACGTGTTGGGACTCGCCTTCGTCGAGCAGTTCAATGCCGAGACCGACTCGTTTACGATACATGGACCCGTGAATGCTCAGACGGAAGCCGCCCATACGTTCTATCTCATCACGGAAGCCGATCTGAGCCCCAAGGAGAAGGAGGAGCTTAAGGACCTCAAGGCGCAGATATCCGCCGAGAGAGACGAGCGCGTTCGGAAGATTGTCAACACGGTGGCGAGACAACAGCAAGAGAGGTTCCGCAAGCAGTTGTTCGAGGCTTATCGCGGAGTCTGCCCTGTCACGCACGTAGATGTGCCAGAGGCACTGCAGGCGGCACATATCGATCGATACCGAGGCCCGCGTTCACAGGTCGTGAACAATGGCATTCTTCTACGTGCCAACATACACCGCCTCTACGACGACAACCTCCTATCCATCGAACCAGAGACCCATATCCTCCGAATCTCCGATCGCCTGCGCCGTTCCCCGTACCAAGACCTTGCAGACATGCGGCTTATAATGCCCACTGGCAAAGCAGCACCGGATGACGAGCTCCTCGACATGCACTTCAGACACTTCAAAGTCGCCGAACGCCTGGTCTCCTAGCAAATACGCCTAACTTGCGAGCCTGTTCGTCTTCCTCAGGAACTTCGTTGGCATGGGCCTCTCGAGATGCCAGACGATGTTCATCGGCTTCGAGCCTTCGTGCGAGACGTAGTCAACCATCCCTAGGAACGTGAACGGTGCCGTACCCGCAGCATCCTTCTTATACTCCCTCACGAAGAGAAGGACCTTCGATCCACACTCCCCATGATGTATATAGCGCTGTCCCGTCTTGCTTGAATCACTCGTCGTGCTTTGGCTCTGCCAGTGGAAGAGACTCTCGCTGATCGAATAGTCCTCGTACATGGTCGACGGAGAGTAATCCCTCTCCGCTTTGTTCAACGTATTGATAAGGACGTCGCAGCGTTTTTCGGGCAACCATTTGACACCCTGCCTCACGACGCCCGGGTTCAGATAATCAAAGCCGACGAATATCTGGTCGCGTGAGTATTGGCAGTGGAGATCAAGGGGACAGTCAAAGCCAGGGTTCACCGGCTCGTCGATGAAATCGATGTGATCGAGGTTGAAGCGCAGGAGCTCGGTGATCTCCGCAAACATGGTCTCGTTTCTCAGGAGTCCCCTCAGATGCCCAATCGTCTCATCTCGGAGCTCGGACTCGGTCGCATTCGGCAGAAGCGTGACCTGGAGCATTCTCAGCCAGCTCATCTCCAGATCGTTAAAGTTGCTCTTTCCATCGGCAATCAGCGGCAGCGCTCGCAGCAGGAATGCAATCCAACGACGAGAGTCGATGGAGCAGATGCGCGCCAAGGCCTTTGTTAACAGCTCCTCGTCCGGATCGCGAAAGTCATCTCTCACGCCCGCCTCCACACACAGGCGTGAGAAGCAGTACTTGCCGAATAGCATCTTGGGGTCGACGCCCGTTGACGCAAGAAAGCTGGAAAGCGTGAGATCGAGCCCCGTATCCTCAGTGAAGGTAGAGATTCGGCTCACAAGGCCAGACTTCACACCATAGGATTGGCTTACGTGCTTCAGGACGTACTCCGCCGCAACCTTCTCAAGATGTATGTAGCATCCCTTTGGCACAGACGAGAAGCCCTCTTTGATCTCCCTACTCATCGGCTTGTGCGTATTCGAAAGCAGGGCGGAGAACTTGGACTCGAAATCGTAGTGCTTGTTCTGCTGTCCAATGAAGTCCAAGACCGTAAGGCAATCCTTGCCCTCAGAGAGTCTGAGGCCTCGCCCGAGTTGCTGCAGGAAAACCGTGAGAGATTCCGTCGGGCGGAGGAACAGCACCGTATTGACCTCGGGGATATCAACTCCCTCGTTGTAGACGTCCACCGTGAAGACAAACTTGATATCACCTGCCGCGAGTTGCCGCTTCGCCGCGTTACGCCTGTCCTCTGGCGTCTGCCCCGTTACAGAGACGGACTTTATCCCATGGTCGTTGAACTGACTTGCCATGAAGTCGGCGTGCTTGACCGAGACGCAGAATCCGATGCCTCGCACGGACTCGATGTCTGTCACATACCTATCCAGCGACCGGATTATATGCTCAGCACGTTGCTTCGCCTGATGCTCCTGGTACACATACACGTCCTCGAGCTGAGAGGTCTCGTAGCCGCCGCGCGACCACTTCAGTCGACTCAGGTCGACCTCGTCCGTAACGCCAAAGTACTGGAACGGGCAGAGCAACTTCCGATCGATGGCCTCTGGCAACCTGATCTCGGCGGCAATCCTGTTGTCAAACCACGGCAGAACGCTCTTGCCGTCCATTCGCTCTGGGGTGCCCGTGAGGCCCAGCAGCACCATTGGCGAGAAGTGCTCCAGTAGACGCTGGTACGATGGCGCGGGAGCATGATGAAACTCGTCCACCACAATGTAATCGTAGTAGGACGGATCAAGCGACCCCGTTAGCCCCCTTGAGTTAATAGACTGCACCGATGCGAAAAGATGGTCTAGGTTCCCCGGTACGTAGGATCCAACAAGGAGGTCCCCGAAGTTCGCGTCACGAAGAACACTTCGGTAGGTCGCGAGAGCCTGCTTGAGGATCTCCTCGCGATGAGCCACGAACAGCATGCGCGCCCGTTTGCCGTCGTTGTAGCGAGCGCAGAACCCCCTATAGTCAAACGCCGATATTACCGTCTTTCCCGTGCCAGTCGCGGCGATAACAAGGTTTCGCCAGTGGTCACCAACCTCGCGCTCTGCACGAAGCCGATCGAGGATCTCGCGCTGGAACGGATACGGCCTCAGATCGAAGAAGTACACAAGGTCACTAGAGGTTTTCTCCCCACGCTCTCGCTTTACGGCCTCTACGAAGCGATCGTGCTGACTCCTATCGTAAGACTCGAAATCGTTTGACTCCCAATATGACTCGAACGTCGCACGTATCTTCGCCATCGTGTCAGGCAGCTCTCGCTGTGCGACCTTCACGTTCCACTCGAGCCCGCTCGTAATGGCTGGGTTAGAAAGATTGGACGAACCCACGTAAGCAGTCGTAAAGCCCGTCTTGCGATAGAACACATATGCCTTCGCGTGTAGGCGAGTGCCCCTAGTATCGTATGAGACCTTCACCTCAGCATCGGGCAGCTCGCTAAGCTCGTCGATAGCCTTCACATCGGTCGCACCTATATATGACGTCGTGATGACCCTGAGCTTGCCGCCTTTTTCGGAGAACAGCCTCAGCTCTGGCAGAATGATGCGAAGTCCCGGCCACTTGATGAACGAGACCAGCATATCGATCCGATCCGCAGAGACGATCTCCTTCTTGAGCTCGGATCCCATCGATGGCTCGTGCCTAGCCCCGGTGAAGAGGGAGCTCTGCGCCATTGGAGTCTCCGGCCGAAGAATGTCGCGTTCGCTCCTCCCGCGAATCTCATGCACCGCCTTTGGGACAAGGGAGAGCAGCTGATGGGAATCGCCCACGAGATCGCCTGACGAATCCAAGGCGCCGATCATCTTGTTTGCAAGTTGAATCTGGTTCTCGAGAGAATCCTTACCAGACTCGCTGATCCTTGCAAGGGCAGCCTCGGCGACCTCGGCCACGTACTCGGCAAGAATTTTTGGCGCTTCCGCCTCGTCGATCTTGCGAAGGTCGGAGACGAGCTCGTCCTTCTCTGACTCGAGCTCCTCTTTCAGTTCCCTGCTGATAGTTTGCTCGTAAAGGCCCGGCTCTAGCATTCTGCCCCCATCCCTTGCGCCAATCTGCACCAGGATCGCGCACGAGCCTCCAGCGTGCAAATAAAAACTGAGAGCGGATGGCAAACGGCCAAGGCATGCGCGCTCTTCTCGCCCGGCGCGCGGTGGCGCATTCGGCGATGCGGGACGCGTGGCGGCTATCGAAGCCAGTCCTGAATCGCGGCGGCAACCTCGCCGGGGTAGTCGCGCACTCCGTTGTGGCCGCCGGGCATGACGGCGGGCGTCGCGCCAAGGCCCTGGCACAGGAAGTCCAGGTTGCGCGCGTGGTAGGTGCCATCGCTCTGGCGGCCGATGCACAAGAGGACGGGCACGCCGGAGCCGCGGATGGCATCGCAATCCGGCACGTAGTCGAACGCCCAGGTCTCGCGGGAGAAGCTCGTCTGCAGGTTGCGCTCGCGATGCTCGAGCTCGCGCGCGGAGTACGGCACGACGGCCTCGCCGATGGACTCCCGCTGGGTGGTGAGGTAGAGCGCCGTGCTGGAGCGATGCCTTGCAAGTGCCTTGCGGGCGCGACCGATGTTGCCGAAGACCTCGTCGTCTGGGTCCAGGCCGCTGAAGATGGGAGGCTCCAGGGCCACCAGTCTGCGGAAGAGCCGCAGCTCGCGCTCGAGGAGCCGGAGCGCCACAACGGCGCCGAGGCTGTGCGCGACGACGTCTGCCCTGCCGCCCGCCGCGCGGATCACGGATGCCAGGTCGCGCGCCTGCGCGTCGAGCGACCAGTCGCCGTCCAGCGCGTCCGTGCTTTGGCCACAGCCGCGGCGGTCATAGCGGACGGTGCGCCGCGCCGGCATGCACGTGGCGAGACCGTCGTAAAAGCTGGAATCGACACCCGCGCCGTGCACCAGCACCAGGGGAAGGCCTTCCGGCCGTGCCGGTGCCTCGTCGTGCACGAACAGCCGGGCGGAGGGCCCATGCTCCCCCGTCACCCCAAGCAGCGTGTGCGCGTGTTCCGAACCCCGGGCCATGGCGAACCTCCCTCTTGCGCGGGTGCGTCTGCGCAGGACATGGTAGCACCGCGGTGCCGACCGCGGCGCAATGGCGAGGTGTCGCAACGGTTACGCGCGCGTGCGGGCGCGCGGCGAAGCCATCATACTGGCGGGAAAGGACGCAAGGCGCGTCGGGCCGGCGCACAAAGGCGCGACCGGACGCCACAAGCAAGGAGGACGCATGCTCACGGGAGAGGCAATAGCCAAGATGGTGGACTTCTCGGCGGGAAACCTGCACGACGTTGACCACCTGCTGCACGTGTTTGGCCTGGCAAAGGCCATCGCGGAGGGCGAGGGGCTCGACGCGGGGACCTTGCACGTGATAGAGCTGACGGCCGTGGTGCACGACATCGCGTGCCCACTGTGCCGCAAGAAGTACGGTTCTGCGCCCGGCAAGCTGCAAGAGAAGGAATCCGCGCCGCTCGTGAGGGAGTTCTTCGCAGGAACGGACGAGCCCCAGGAGACCGTGGAGTGCATTGCGTGGGTCGTGTCGCACCACCACACGTACGAGCCGGTGGACGGCGCGGTGCACCAGGTGATCCTGGAGGCGGACTGGCTGGTGAACACGTCCGAGGCCGTGCGCGACGGCAGGCCCGCGCCCACGGGACCGGCTCCGTTCTTTGGCACGAGGACCGGGCTCGCGCTGTTTGCGGCCATGTTTCCGCCCGTGGCGCAGTAGCGGAGCGCGGCGCGCGGGAGTGCCGTCCCCACCTTCCACGGCGCCCGCACATGGAGCTCGCATTTATTTGACATATCAACCTTGACACGTCAACCGATGAGAGTAGGCTAGCTGCCGACTAAAGGTTGACATGTCAAGGAGACGCACTATGCAGCAACAGACCGACGCGCCGTCAGAGGGACGCTCCCTCAGCGACACGCACATGATGCTCTATCGCGCGCTACACGCGCAGACAAACTACCTGCGGCCGCGAATGGCCAAGATCGGCCTGGGGCCGGGCCAGCCCAAGATCCTGGGATACCTGCGCGTGAACGGCCCGTGCAGCCAGCGGGCGCTCGCGGAGTACTTCGAGCTTGACCCCGCGGCCGTCAGCCGCATGCTCGCCTCGCTCAGCCAGAGCGGCTTCGTGCGCATGACGCGGGGAGAAGACCGTCGCACCAGGCTTGCGGAGGTCACCGGGGAGGGCAGGGCTGCCCTGGCCGAGTGGGACCGGTGCTGCGACGAGGAGGGCGCGACCATGCTCGCGGGCTTCTCGCCCGAGGAGGTGGCCCGGTTGCAGGACTACCTAGGCCGCATCCACGCGAACCTGCGGCGCGCGAACTGCGGCACCGCCCCCGACAAGGAGGCGCTGTGATGGAGGACCTTCGCTATGTGGCGCGCTACCTGCACGGATACCGGCTTGACATGCTGGCAGCGACGCTCCTGATCGTGGGCGAGACCATCGCGGAGCTCGCGATCCCCTTCCTGATGGCGCGCATCGTGGACGTGGGGATCGCGTCGGGCAGCCTGGCGCTCGTGCTTGCGACGGGCCGTCGGATGGTGGCGGTGGCGCTTCTGGCAGGCGTCTGCGGCCTTGGGTACTCGCACTTCTCGGCCAAGGCCGCCATGGGCTTTGGCGCCAACCTGCGCGAGGCGGAGTACGCCCACCTGCAGGGGTACGCGTTCTCGAACCTGGACGAGTTCGAGTCTTCCTCGCTGGTAACGCGCCTGACCACCGACATCACCGTCATCCAGAACGCGTTCGTGATGGGCGTGAGGCCGCTTCTGCGCAGCCCCGTGATGCTGGTGGCCGGCCTGCTGCTGGCATGCGCCATGAGCGCGCGGCTCGCGGTGGTGTTCTTCGTGATACTGCCGTTTCTTGCGGTTGCGCTGGGGCTCATCGTGCACCACGTGGCGCCGCAGTACGCGGTGCTGCAGGGCGTGATGGACCGCCTGAACGAGACGCTGCAGGAGGACCTGGTGGCCATACGCGCCATCAAGGCGTACGTGCGCGAGGGCCACGTGGCGGAGCGCTTCGAGGACGTGAACGCATCGCTCGCGGACACCGCGACGCACACGTTTGGCGGCGCCGTCCTGAACATGCCCGTGTTCCAGGCGGCCATGGCCGTGGCGAACGTGGGCCTGCTGTGGTTTGGCGGACAGATGGTCGCATCTGGCGAGATCGGCGTGGGCACCCTGACCGGCTTCATGAGCTACGTGCTGCTGATCATGAACTCGCTCAACATGATATCGAGCGTGTTCCTGCTGCTTGCGCGTGCGATCACGAGCGTGGGGCGCGTGTGCGAGGTTCTGCGGGAAAAGCCGGCCATGGACCCAAACCCCACGGGCGCGAAGGAGGTGGCGGACGGCTCCGTGGAGCTGCGCGACGTCTCGTTCAAGTACAGCGCCTCCGCGCGCAGGAACGTGCTGGAGCACGTGTCGCTTCGCTTCGAGCCAGGCTCCACCGTCGGCATCCTCGGCGGCACGGGATCGGGAAAGTCGTCGCTGGTACAGCTGCTGCCGCGCCTGTACGACGCGACGGAGGGCGCCGTCTACGTGGGCGGGCGCGACGTGCGCGACTACGACGTGCACGCCCTGCGCGCGGGCGTGGGGATGGTGCTCCAGAAGAACGTGCTCTTCTCGGGCACCGTACGCGACAACCTGCGCTGGGGCAACCCCAAGGCGTCTGACCAGGAGATACTTCAGGCATGCCACGTCGCGTGCGTGGACGAGTTCCTGGACCGCATAGGCGGGCTCGACGCCGACCTTGGTCACGGCGGCGGCAACGTATCTGGCGGGCAGAAGCAGCGCCTGTGCATCGCACGCACGCTGCTGGCGCACCCCAAGGTGATGGTGTTCGACGACTCCACCAGCGCCGTGGATACCGCGACGGACGCCCGCATACGCGCGGGGCTCGCACGCCTGCACGGCGTGACGAAGGTGATCATCGCGCAGCGCGTGAGCTCCGTCATGGACGCGGACCAGATCGTGATCCTGGACGACGGCCGCGTGCACGCAACGGGGACGCATGCGCAGCTGCTTGCGAGCGACCCCATCTACCAGGAACTCTATTACTCGCAGAACACCACGGGGGATGATGGCGATGGCGCAGAGTAAGGCATCGGGCGGCGCGCGGCCCAAGGACATGCGCCGCACCATGAGGACGTTCGTGGGCTACATGGGACATGCGAAGTTCCACATGCTCGCCGTGGCCGTGCTGGTGACGGTCGCGGGCGCGGGCAACCTCGCGGGAACGTACATGATCAAGCCGGTCGTGAACCGCATCGCCGCCGGCGACGTGGCGGGCTTCACGGCGGACGTCGCGGCGACGGCGGCCATCTACACGGTGGCCGTGGCGGCGGCGCTCGCGTACACGCAGGTCATGGTGCACGCGGCGCAGCACATCGTGTTCGACATCCGCCGCGACCTGTTTGGCCACATCATGCGCCTGCCGGTGTCGTTCTTCGACCGCACGCGCAACGGCGACGTGATGAGCTACTTCACCAACGACGTCGACACCATAAGCGAGGCGCTCAACAACAGCTTCGCCAACATGATGCAGGCGGCGGTGCAGACGGTGGGCACCCTGGTGCTGCTGCTGGTGCTCAACTGGCGGCTCACCCTCGTGACGCTCGCGTGCGACGCGGTCGTGGTGCTGTACACGCGCTTCTCGGGCAGGCGCTCCAAGCGCTACTTCGCCGCGCAGCAGACCACGCTCGGCGCGCTTGACGGCTACGTGGAAGAGATGATGTCCGGCCAGAAGGTCGTGAAGGTCTTCAACCACGAGGGCGCGAACCTCGCCGGCTTCCGCCGCCTCAACCAGGACCTGCGCCGAACGGGGACCAGCGCGCAGGCCTACGCCCTCACCATGGTGCCCAGCACCGTCGTGATCGGCTACGTCAACTACGCCGCCGTCGCCGTGCTCGGCGCGATGATGGCGATCGCCGGCCAGACCGACGTGGGCAGCCTCGCCTCGTACCTGGTGTTCGTGCGCCAGGCCACCATGCCCCTCAACCAGCTCACGCAGCTCGGCAACTTCGTGCTCACGGCGCTTGCCGGCGCGGAGCGCGTGTTTGCCGTGATGGGGCTTCCGCCCGAGGTGGACGGGGGCAAGGTCGTGGTGCAGCACGCACACGACGCGGAACTCGCTGACAAGGGCGCGCCGGGCGAGAAGGACCTCCCCCGTCGCATGGCGGCCGGCGCGGCCGGATGGCGCTGGGTGCTCCCGGGCGGCGGGGCCGTGCCCCTTGCGGGCGACGTGCGCCTGGACGACGTCACCTTTGGCTACGAGGACGGTCAGACGGTGCTCTCGCACCTTTCGCTCTACGCGAAGCCCGGCCAGAAGATCGCGTTCGTGGGGTCCACGGGCGCGGGCAAGACCACGATCACCAACCTCATAAACCGCTTCTACGACGTGCGCTCCGGCTCCATCACCTACGACGGCATCGACGTGAGGGACATCCGCAAGGACGACCTGCGCTCCACCCTGGGCATCGTGCTGCAGGACACGCACCTGTTCAGCGGCACCGTCGCGGACAACATCCGCTTCGGCAAGCTCGACGCCACGGACGACGAGGTGCGCCACGCCGCGCGCATCGCAAACGCGGACTCGTTCATACAGAGGCTCCCCAACGGCTACGACACCAGGATCACGTCCGACGGCGCCAACCTCTCGCAGGGACAGCGCCAGCTCATAGCCATCGCGCGCGCCGCGGTATCAGACCCGCCCGTCCTCATTCTGGACGAGGCGACGTCCTCCATCGACACGCGCACCGAAGCCCTCATCGAGCGCGGCATGGATGCCCTCATGCGCGGGCGCACCGTGTTCGTAATCGCGCACCGGCTCTCCACCGTACGCAACGCGAACGCCATCATGGTGCTGGAGCACGGCCGCATCGTGGAGCGCGGCACGCACGAGGAGTTGCTGGCCCAGCGCGGCGAGTACTGGCAGCTCTGCACCGGCAAGCGCGAGCTGGACTAAGCCCCCGGCGGCTACACCCCCGCCTCGGCGAGAAGGACCACCAGCCTGTCCCGGACCTCCTTCGCAACCGCGAGCTTGTACATGAGCCGCGACGGCTGCGGAGCGAGGTGCACGTGGTAGCTGTGGTTCCTCTCGCCCTGGGCGTCCTTGCCCGTGCCCAGGCAGATGGCGAAGTAGACCTCGCCGGGGGTCGAGGCCGCAGGGTTCGCGGGGTCGACGTTTCCCATGGTGCCCGTCACGCCGATGCCGATGTTCGCGGCGTACGACCTGCGGCACGCCTGCGCCATGGCCTCGGCCGTCTGGGTGGAGTAGACGGTGTGCTCGCGGATGACCTCGGCCGGCACGCCGCACTTGACCTTCGCGTCGTTGCAGTACGTGACGTACGCGCCCCTCAGCACGGCCGACGCGCCCTCCGTATCCGTTATGAGCGACGCTATCTGGCCGCTCGTGGCGCTCTCCATCGTGCTCACCTCAAGCCCGCGCGCGATGAGCTCGCGCGTGAGGTCCGCGTACTCCGCGCGAACCAGCGCCTCGTCGTAGGTGCCCTCCGCCTGTGCCATAGCGTTCACGTCCTCTCGCATGCGACGCCCGGGCGCCGCGCCCGGGTAGGATACGGCCAGCCTAGCACGCGTCAGGCACGCGCGTCTTGCACGCGCCGAAACGTCTGCAACACATCATCTATTACCTTGTGGAAATCACTACACCATATATAGTTGTATTGTGATGACAATTGCCCCAAATGGGCCCCGCCGACGGCCGGAAATCCGTGTCAAGTGGAGATTGTCCGCGTTCCGCAAAATGAATCAAACAAATTTCTTTTAAGCAGTTTCGCAATGCGTGTTGAATCGCGCAATTTTTTGACCTGCAGCGACTTGGGTTTTCATCATGACTTTCGGCATGATTGACACAATAGGAAACCATATCTGGTGTTTTCAACACAAACGCACCACCACCAATTGTGGCATAGTAGTTCTGCACACCAAACGCAGCAGCAACGGCCAGTGGACGGCGCGTCGTGTGGCGCGCATTTTTTGGCTCCAAGCTGCCCGTTTACAACAATAAGGTGCGCATGGGCGCACCGTTGAACACACAAGATCGAGAGGCGACGGCATGAAGATCATCAAGAGGAACGGTTCCGAGGTCGAGTTTGACGTTCAGAAGATCGTGAACGCCATCAAGGCCGCGAACGCCGAGGCCCCTGCCGACGAGCAGCTCTCGGACCGCGAGGTCAAGTTCGCGTCCTACAACGTGCAGGACGAGTGCGCGGACGCAGGCCACACCGTGACCGTCGAGGAGGTCCAGGACCTCGTCGAGGACCAGCTCATGGCCCTCGACCGCTTCACCGTCGCCCGCAAGTACATCATCTACCGCTACGTGCAGAACCAGAAGCGCCAGAAGAACACGACGGACGACAAGATCCTCAGCCTCATCGAGGCGAACAACGAGGAGGTCAAGCAGGAGAACTCCAACAAGAACCCCACCGTCGTGTCCGTCCAGCGCGACTATATGGCCGGCGAGGTTTCCAAGGACCTCGCGATGCGCGAGCTGCTCCCCGAGGACGTGGTGAAGGCCCACGAGGAGGGCATCATCCACTTCCACGACGCGGACTACTTCGCGCAGCACATGCACAACTGCGACCTCGTGAACCTCGACGACATGCTGCAGAACGGCACCGTCATCTCCGGCACCATGATCGAGAAGCCCCACAGCTTCAGCACCGCGTGCAACATCGCGACGCAGATCATCGCCCAGGTGGCGTCCTGCCAGTACGGTGGCCAGTCCATCTCGCTCTACCACCTCGCCAAGTTCGTCGACGTGTCGCGCAAGAAGATCCGTCGCCAGGTCTACGCCGAGATGGAGGCCATCGACGCGCACCCCGGCACCGAAAAGATCGACCAGATCGTCGAGAAGCGCCTGCACGACGAGATCGCACGCGGCGTCCAGACCATCCAGTACCAGGTCGTCACCCTCATGACCACCAACGGCCAGGCGCCGTTCATCACCGTGTTCATGTACCTCAACGAGGCCCAGAACCCGCAGGAGAAGCACGACCTCGCCCTCTGCATCGAGGAGATGCTGAAGCAGCGCTACCAGGGCGTGAAGAACGAGGCCGGCGTCTGGATCACCCCTGCGTTCCCCAAGCTCATCTACGTGCTGGAGGAGGACAACGTCCACGAGGGCGACGAGTACTTCTACCTCACGAAGCTCGCGGCGAAGTGCACGGCAAAGCGCATGGTGCCCGACTACATCTCCGAGAAGAAGATGCGCGAGTACAAGCTGTCCAAGGGCGAGACCGAGGGCAACGGCGACGTGTACACCTGCATGGGCTGCCGCTCCTTCCTCACCCCGGACCGCTCTGGCAACGGCTACGACAACGTGGCCCGCGCCAAGAACTACGAGCCGGGCAAGCCGAAGTACTACGGCCGCTTCAACCAGGGCGTCGTCACCATCAACCTGCCGGACGTCGCGCTGTCCGCCGACCGTGACGTCGACAAGTTCTGGAAGATCTTCGACGAGCGGCTCGACCTGTGCCACAAGGCCCTGCGCTGCCGCCACGACCGCCTGTGCGGCACGCTTTCCGACGCCGCGCCGATCCTGTGGCAGTACGGCGCGCTCGCGCGCCTCGATAAGGGCGAGAAGATCGACTCCCTGCTCTACGGCGGCTACTCCACCATCAGCCTTGGCTACGCCGGGCTGTACGAGTGCGTGAAGGCGCTCACGGGCCACAGCCACACCGACCCCGAGGGCGAGGAGCTCGGCCTTGCCATCATGCAGCACATGAACGACAGGTGCGCGGAGTGGAAGGCCGCCGAGAACATCGACTACTCCCTGTACGGCACGCCCCTCGAGTCCACCACCTACAAGTTCGCGAAGTGCCTCCAGCGCCGCTTCGGCGTCATCCCCGGCATCACGGACAAGGGCTACATCACGAACTCCTACCACGTGCACGTGACCGAGCACATCGACGCCTTCAGCAAGCTCGCCTTCGAGTCCAAGTTCCAGCGTCTCTCCCCCGGCGGCGCCATCAGCTACGTCGAGGTCCCGAACATGCAGGACAACCTCGAGGCGGTCGTGAAGGTCATGCAGTTCATCTACGACAACATCATGTACGCCGAGCTCAACACCAAGAGCGACTACTGCCAGGTCTGCGGCTACGACGGCGAGATCAGAATCGTGGAAGACGACGGCAAGCTCGTGTGGGAGTGCCCCAACTGCGGCAACCGCGACCAGTCCAAGATGAACGTCGCACGTCGCACCTGCGGCTACATCGGCACCCAGTACTGGAACCAGGGCCGCACACAGGAGATCAGGGACCGCGTGCTTCACCTGTAAGCGATGAAATGGGGTCCACCCCCTCGTGGACATGTTCGGCGCTCGCGCGTTGCGCTCGCTCGCTTCGCGAACCGCCATCCACGAGGAGGTGGACCCTTCTTGATAAGCCAGATACAAGCGGACGAATCCTCATGCAGAGAGATTCGTGCTTAATATCATGTACTTAATTAGGTACTATATATAGTACCTAATTTTTCTGGCAAAGGAGTCTCCATGGCTGCAATTTACTCGTCTGCCGCCCTCAAAACACGCCAGCGCGAAATAAAGGATATCGCCCGCAAAAACGTCGTCCACATCACGGAAAACGGAAACGCCGCCTTCGTGTTCATGAGCGAAGACCTCTTTGAGGAACGCCTGCGCGAGGCCGCCGAAGAGGCCGCTCTTTCGGAGCGTATGCGAGCCTGCATAAGGGCTTCGGATGATTGTTTCGACCGGGGAGATTACATCGAGGGTACCGACGCCTTCCTCAAAGCCCTCGACGAACGAATGGCTGCCCATGGCTAGGGTGCTGTTTTCCCACGCGTTCCTCGATGACGCCGAGACGGTCTATTCCCACCGCCTCAAAAAGCGCCTGGAGTCAGTTCTATCCATGATAGAATCCTTTCCCGATAGCGGCATACGCATAAAATCCAAATTTCTTGCAAGCAAATATGGCGATGAAGCGCGTGTCTGCAATATCGAGCCATTCTATTTGGTCTACTCCTATGACCGGGAAACCGATACGGTGTATATTCACGGTCTCATTCCACAACGCTCAGTTCACTAAAACCACTTCCAAAGGATCCACCCGATGAACTACGCCAACATCAAGTACTGCGACATCGCCAACGGCATCGGAGTGCGCACCACGGTCTTCGTGTCCGGCTGCCGCCTACACTGCAAGGGCTGCTTCAACGCGGAGGCCTGGTCCTTCTCGGCTGGAAAGCCCTTTGACCGCGAGGTGGAGGACAAGGTGCTGGAGAGCCTGCGTCCCTCGTACGTGAATGGCCTCTCCGTGCTGGGCGGCGAGCCCACGGAGCCGGAGAACGTCGCCGCGCTTGCGCCCTTCCTCGAACGCGTGCGGAAGGAGCTGCCCGAAAAGGACATCTGGATGTACTCCGGGCGCGTCTGGGAGCAGCTGACGGGAGACGGAGACCACGCCTCGCCGGACATGGACCGCGTGCTTGCGTGCCTAGACGTGCTGGTAGACGGTCCGTTCGTGCAGGGTCTGTACGACATCTCCCTGCGCTTCCGCGGCTCATCCAACCAGCGCCTGATCGACGTGCCCGCAACGCTGAGGGCACACGCGGACGAAACGCTCTGTGGTGCGAACGACGTGGTGGATTGGGTGGACGACCCCGTGTTCTCGACGCACGTCATGTAGCATTCTGGCCGTTGCCTGCACCTGTCTTGCGCTACATTTGAACCAGGCCAAGACGAGGAGGCAAGATGTTCTGCACTAACTGCGGCGCCAAAATCAAGCCGGGAACGCGCTTCTGCCCGCAGTGCGGAGCAGACCTCTGTGCCATGGCGGACCCGAAGGGGCTGGTCGCCGGCGAGTCCCCGGACAAGGCGCAGGACCTGACGCAGCCCATGCCTCCCGCGCACGCCTCCTGGGAGCCAAGGCAGGCTGCGAGCGCTGATCCCACCCAGGCCGCCCAGGGCGAGCGACGGGCGGAGCCTGGGCAGGCAATGGCCGGCGGAGCCGTCGCGCCCAGGGAGGTGCCGCAGACGCCGGCTCGCCCGAAGGCGGGCTCGCTTCGCCCGGACCCGGAGCGCGGCGGACGCAAGGTCGCCCTCATCGCGCTTGGCGTGCTCGCGCTCTGCGCGGTGGCCGTGACGGGCGTGATTCTGGGCGTGATGCCGATGCTCAGCGCAAACCACAGGGAGCCCTCCATCGTGAGGACCGACGACTCGTCGAACTCCGGCGACACGAAGAAGATCGCGCTGGGCGGCTCCGACGAGGACGACGCAGACTCCAGCTCCAGCGAGGAGCACGCGGGCTTCAAGGGCATCACCCGTGCCAGCGCGTCCTCGACGCTGCCGACGGACCAGTACGCGGACTACGGTGCCCAGAATCTGATTGACGGCAACGTCACGACCGGCTGGGCGGAGGGTGCGAGCGGCCTTGGCATCGGGGAGTCGGTGACGCTTTCCGGCAACGGGCGCCAGACCTTCTCGGCGTTCTCCATCGCGAACGGCTACCAGAAGTCCGAGAGTCTGTACTACAAGAACCCGCGCGCCACCAAGCTGGGCGTCTCCGTGGACGGCAAGAAGGTCATGGACGCCGACCTCCCCGACAACGAGTTTGGCTCAATCACCCGCTTCGAGCTGCCCGAGCCCGTCGACGGCAACTCCATTACGTTCACGATAGAGGCGGCGACGCCGGGATCGAAGTACGAGGACACCACCATCTCTGAGATCACGGTGTCATAGCGGCGCGACCACGCCGCCAGAAGAGGGATAGGGAGCACATGGACCAGGCACGGGACGACATCTGGGCAATCGAGCACCGCCACTCCGTCAGGCGCTTCACGGGCGAGGCGGTGCCTACGGACGCCCGAGCCACGCTCGAGCAGGCCGTCGCCTCGGCAAACGCTGCCTCCGGCCTGCACATGCAGCTGGCCTGGGACGAGCCCGAGGCCTTTGCGACCATGCTCGCCCACTACGGCAAGTTCCAGAACGCCTGCAACTACCTTGCGCTGGTGGGGCCAAAGGGTCCGGACCTGGACGAGCTGTGCGGCTACTTTGGCGAGAAGATCGTGCTCCTTGCGCGGCGACTTGGCCTTGGCAGCTGCTGGGTGGGCGGCACGTTCAGCCGCAAGAGGACCCGCTGCGACGTTGGCGCGGGAGAGCGGCTCGTGCTGGTGGTCGCGCTGGGCATTGGCGTGGACGACGGACGTCCCCGCAGGTCGAAGGGCATAGGCGAGCTCAGCAACACCCACGGCCTCGTGATGCCGGACTGGTTCCAGCATGGCATGCAGGCGGCGGCGCTCGCACCCACGGCCCTGAACCAGCAGCACTTCATCTTCACGCTGAACCGCGACCGCACCCGCGTGAGTGCGCAGTCGACGGGCGGCTTCTTCAGCAAGGTCGACCTGGGCATCGCGGAGTGCCACTTCGAGCTTGCGAGCGGGCACGCCGTGGAGGGCTCCGCCGCGAGCCGTCCGGCTAGCAGCCGATAAGGCCCAGCCGCACGCACGCGTTGTAGATGCCGTCGCGGTCGACGTCGTCGGTAACGAAGTCCGCTTGCTCCCTCACCTCGGGGTTGCCGTTGCCCATGGCGACGGAGGTGCCGCACACGCCGAACATGCCGAGGTCGTTTCCGCCGTCGCCAAAGGCGATGGCCTCCTCCGGAGCGATGCCGTAGAGCTCGAGCACCTTGCGCACGGCACGGTCCTTTCCGCCGCCGCGCGGGAACACGTCCACGAACTCGCGGGTCCACCGGGTCATCTTGATGGAGTTGCACGCCCGCTTCACCACGTCGGTCTGACCGGGCTCAAGAAAGACGTTCAGCTGGTAGATGTCCGCGTCCAGCGCAAGGGCCGGGTCGTCCTCCTCGTAGGTGAGGCCCACCTTCGCCTCGATGCTGCGCACCAGGTCGTCGTGGCCGCTCACGAACATGCGCTCTGCCGTCATGAACAGGCACTGGTACATGCCGTCCTGCACCTGCCCCACGATCGTGGCGATGTCCGCCTTGTCCATCGTCTCCTGGTACAGGATGCCGTCGCGGTTGAGGATGAACTGCCCGTTGAACAGGATGAACGCCTCGAGGCTGTCAAGCGGCACCTCCTCGACGGTGTACGGGGCGCGCCCGGTGCACAGGAAGCACTTCACGCCGTTCTGGCGCAGCTCCCGCAGCGCCACGAGGGTGGACTCCGGCACGCGATGCGTCGCGAACGAGATCATGGTCCCGTCCGCGTCGAAGAACGCAGCCTTGATGTTCTGGTCGATCTTCCACTCTGACATATGGCTCTTCTCCCCTAGCGTCGTGTCTTGGTGGCCCTGGGGCCCGTCTTCTGCTGGCGCGCGTTTGCGAGGTAGAGCAGGTGCAGGCCCCGCAGCGTGAGCGTGGGGTCCACGGTCGCGGGATGCTGGAGCAGCCCCGCGATCACCTGAGCGCCGTCGCCGCACATCACGACGGGCGCCTCGCTGCCGAGCTCACGCTCGATGCCGCGGACGAGCCCGTCTATGCGGATGGCCTCGCCCAGCACCACGCCGGAAAGCATGGCCTCGCGCGTGGACTTGCCGATCACGCGGGTGGGGACCTTCAGCTCTATCTGGGGCAGTCGCGCCGCCGCGCCCGCAAGCGCACGCATGCCAAGCGCCAGTCCCGGCGCGATGACGCCGCCGACAAACGCGCCGCTGGCGTCCACCACCTCCAGGTTGACCGTGGTCCCCAGGTCGACCGCGATGGCAGGGCTGCCCAGCGACTCGCGCGCCGCGATGGCGTCCGCGATGCGGTCCGGCCCCACCTCGGACGGGTCGTGGTAGTCCATGCGGATGCCCGTCTTGAGTCCCGGCCCGACCACGAGCGGCCGTGCGCCGCACGCGACGGCAAGGCCGCGCGTCCACGGCTCCGTGAGCGAGGGCACCACGCACGAGAGTATGGCGCCCACGCGCCCCGTGGCCGCGGCAGCCGCACCGGCGTCGCGCCCCAGCACCTCGAGCGCGCGCTCCGCCAGCAGGCGCGCCTCGTCCGCGGTCAGGCGCTCCGGGGTCGTGACCTCGAACGTGCCCACGGGCTCCGCGTCGCGCGCGGCGTCGGGCGCAAACAGCCCCAGCCGCGTGCTGGTGTTGCCCACGTCCACCGCAAGCGACCCGCACGGCCCGTCCTTCTCGCCCACCTGCATCGCCCCGCCTTCCGCATGCTCGCACCTGTCTTGCGCGGACGCAGCGAGCCGACCGCGCGGGAGCGGCATGCGTCCCCGAGGGTTTCGCATCACGCCCGCCACCTGTATACTCTAACCGTTTGCCCTGCATGTCCGGCACGGCAGACGGTCCGGTAACCCGACTTCCCGACGCATTCCACGTCAAGGGGAAGCGGATATACGCAAAGGAGCTCACATATGGACAACGGTAACGGCCGCGCCCCGTGGCGCGGGCAGCTCACGCCGCGCGGAGCGATCATTGGCACCATAGGCTGCGTCATCATCACGGCGTCGTCCGCGTACACGGCCCTCAAGCTGGGGGCACTGCCCTGGCCCATCGTGTTCGCGGCGGTCATCTCGCTCTTCTTCCTCAGGCTTCTGGGCAACGCCAGCCTGAACGAGGCCAACGTCACCCACACCATCATGTCCGCCGGCGCCATGGTCGCGGGCGGCCTCGCGTTCACGCTGCCCGGCGCATGGATGCTGGGCCTTGCCAACCAGATGGGCTGGGTGCAGATGTTTCTGGTGGCGCTGTGCGGCACCGTGCTGGGACTCGTGTGCACCGCGCTCATACACCGTCACTTCATCGTGGAGGACGAGCTCGAGTTCCCCACTGGCACCGCCGCGGCCGAGACGCTGCGCGCGACGGAGGCCGGCGGCAGCACCGGCGCCAGGCTGTTCTGGTCCATGGGGCTCGCCGGCGCGTACAGCGTGCTGCGCGACGCCCTGGGCGTGGTCCCCACCATGCTGGCCCAGCTGCCCATCCCCGGCGTCAGCTTCGGCATCTACAACTCGCCCATGATGCTATCCGTGGGCTTCCTCGTGGGCTTCGTGCCGCTGGCGTTCTGGTTCGGCGGTGCCGTGTTCGCCAACTTCGGACTGATAGGCGCGGGCAGCGCCCTTGGCCTGTGGAACGTGACGAGCGCCCAGGGCATCGTGAGCAGCCTCGGCATGGGCCTCATGATGGGCTCGGGCATCGCCACCGTCGTCAAGGACATCCTGCCGCAGGTGGGCACGTTCGTGCGCCAGGCCCGCCAAGACGCGCCGGGCGAGAAGAACGACCCCCAGTCGCTGGTGTCGGGCAACCTCCGCACGGACGCCGGGATCTTCGGCGTGGCCACCGCGGCCGTGGCCGTCCTCGCGTGCCTGGGGCTTGGCCTTTCTCCCCTGGCTTCCGTCGTCGTGGTGGTGCTCACCTTCGTCACCACCATCATGAGCGCTCAGTCGTGCGGCCAGACCGGCATCGACCCCATGGAGATCTTCGGCCTCATCGTACTTCTGGCCGTGGCGGCTCTTGGCGAGCACAGCCAGGTCAGGCTGTTCTTCGTCGCGGGCATGGTCGCCGTGGCATGCGGACTCGCCGGGGACGTGATGAACGACTTCCGCGCCGGCCACCTTCTGGGGACCGACCCGCGCGCGCAGTGGCTTGGCCAGGCCCTCGGCGGCATCGTGGGCGCCGTCGTGGCGGCCGCCGTCATGTGCGCGCTCGTGGCGGCGTACGGACCGGGTGCGTTCGGCCCGGGCAAGGCGTTCATCGCGGCGCAGGCGTCCGTCGTCGCAACCATGATATCTGGCATTCCCAGCGTGCCCGCCTTCGTGATAGGGCTTGCGGCCGGCATCGCGCTCTATTGGGCAAAGCTGCCCGCCATGATGGTGGGACTCGGCGTTTACCTGCCGTTCTACATGTCCCTCACCGCGTTTCTGGGCGCGCTCGCGAAGCTCGCCTACGATGCCGCCTGGCGCCGCAAGAACGCCGCGACCACCACGGGGGCAGACGATGCGGAGCTCGAGCGACTCTCTGCGGAGCATGAGCAGAACGGCCTCGTCGTCGCGTCCGGCGTGCTTGGCGGCGAGTCCATCGTGGGCGTGGTCATCGCGTTCGCGTCCGTCATCATGGGGCTCGCAGCCTAGGCGCGGCGCCAAGTCGGTCCTGCGCCTCGCCCGCTCGTCGCGCTAGGCAGACGTGCCCGCACCCTGCCGGTCGGCTTGGGTGCGGGCGCGTCCTTCTGTATGTGGGTGTCTGCTACGTCGCGCTATGCCCTTGCCTGGGCCCGTGCCTGGAACGCCGCGATGATCTTGTCGCCCATCTGCGAGGTGTTCAGGCGCTTGTCCTCCGGAGTGTCGTCGTCCGCAAGGTCGGCCGTGCGCCAGCCGGCGTCCAGCACGTCCTCCACCGCACCGGCGACGTCGTCCGCCGCGTCGTCCATCTGGAAGCTGTAGCGCAGCATCAGCTCGACGGAGAGAATCTGCGCGATGGGGTTCGCGATGCCCTTGCCCGCGATGTCGGGCGCGGAGCCGTGACTCGGCTCGTACAGGGCGGTGCCCGTGCCGAGCGAGGCGGACGCGAGCATGCCGAGCGAGCCCGTCAGCATGGACGCCTCGTCCGAGAGGATGTCGCCAAACGTGTTCTCCGTCACGAGTACGTCGAACTGGGACGGGTTCGCGACCAGCTGCATGGCGCAGTTGTCCACGAGCATGTCCTCGCCCTCGACGTCCGGGTACTCCTCGTTCAGGCGGTGGTTCACCTCGCGCCACAGGCGGGAGGTCTCGAGCACGTTCGCCTTGTCCACGGAGGTCACGATGCCGTCACGGCGGCCGGCCGCCTCGTACGCCCAGCGGATGACGCGCTCTATCTCGTACTCGGAGTACTCCATGGTGTCGACGGCCTTGTCGCCGGCCGCACCGGCGACGCCCGCGCCCTCGACGCCGTGCTCGCGACGGTGCTCGCCAAAGTACAGGCCGCCCGTCAGCTCGCGCACGATGAGCAGGTCGACGCCGTCGAGCCTGTCCTCGCGCAGCGGCGACGCGTCACGCAGCGCCTCGTACACGCGAACGGGGCGCAGGTTGAGGTACAGGCCAAGGTTCTTGCGGATGGCAAGCAGGCCCTGCTCCGGACGGACGGCGCCGGGACGGGTGTCGTTCCACTTCGGGCCGCCGACGGCCGCAAGCAGCACCGCGTCCGCTGCCTGTGCCGCGGCGAGCGTCGCGGGCGGAAGCGCGCTTACGTCCTCGCCGGCCTCGCGGGTCGCATCGATCGCGGCGCCGCCTATGAGCTGGTCCTCGCACGCAAACTCCACGTCGTAGGCGGTGCCGACCGCCTCGAGCAGCCGCTCCGCCTCCGCGATGATCTCCGGGCCGATCCCGTCGCCCGGGAGCGTGCATATCCTGTACGTCTTCGACGCCATGACAACCTCCTTCGGCGCGCTCGTGCGGCACGCCGTCGATTACTTCCCGAGGGGCCAACCCGCCCCGTCTACGCGTTCTTCTCGGCCATCTGGCGCTTCGTGCGCGCCACCAGGCCGCCCTCGTTGATGATCTCCTGGATGAACGGCGGGAACGGCTGCGCCTGGAACGTGGCGCCCGTGGTCTCGTCCCTCACGACGCCGGTGTCCGCGTCCACGTACACCACGTCGCCGTCAGAGATCGCGTCCGCGGCCTCCGGACACTCCATGATGGGCAGGCCGATGTTGATGGCGTTGCGATAGAAGATGCGCGCGAAGCTCTTCGCGATGACCACGCTCACGCCGGCCGCCTTGATGGCCACGGGCGCGTGCTCGCGAGAAGAGCCACAGCCAAAGTTCTCGTCCGCGACTATGATGTCGCCCTTCTTGACCCTGTTCACGAACGTTGGGTCGAGGTCCTCCAGGCAGTGCTTCGCGAGCTCAGCGGGGTCGGAGGTGTTGAGGTAGCGGGCGGGGATGATCACGTCCGTGTCGACGTCGCGCCCGTAGCGAAATGCGGTTCCCTTGAACTTCATGATGCTATCTCCCTTAGGCTTGGTCGAGGTCGGACGGCAGCGCGATGTGCCCGGCGACGGCGGACGCGGCGCACACGGCGGGGCTTGCCAGGTACACCTCGGACGTGGGGTCGCCCATGCGGCCGACGAAGTTGCGGTTCGTCGAGCTCACGCAGCGCTCGCCCGCGGCGAGGATGCCCATGTAGCCGCCAAGGCACGGGCCGCACGTAGGGGTGGACACGACGCAGTGCGCGTCGATGAACACGTCCATGAGGCCCTCGTGCACGCACTGCAGCCAGACGCCCTGCGTCGCCGGAATCACGATGCAGCGCACGTTCGGGTCCACGGTGCGCCCGCGCAGGACGTCGGCGGCAGCGCGCATGTCCTCGATGCGGCCGTTGGTGCAGCTGCCGATGACGGCCTGGTCGATCTTGATGTCGCAGCTCTCCGCGACCGGGTGCGTGTTGCTGGGCAGGTGCGGCCAGGAGACCTGGGGGACGACGTCTGCGGCGTCGATCTTCACGACCTGCTTGTACGTGCAGTCGGGGTCAGAGTGGTACTCCTTGTACGGGCGCTCGCAGCGGCCATCCAGCCAGGCACGCGCGACGTCATCCACCTCGAAGAGACCCGCCTTGCCGCCGGCCTCGATCGCCATGTTCGCGATGGTGAGGCGACCCTCGACGGAGAGGTTCCTGATGGTGGATCCGGCAAACTCCATGGCGCAGTACAGAGCGCCGTCCACGCCGATCTTGCCGATCACGTACAGGATGATGTCCTTCGCGGAGGCGCCTGCCGGCAGCTCGCCGTCCACCTGGATGCGGATGGTCTCGGGCACCTTGAACCACGCGCGGCCGGTTGCCATGCCGACGCCGGCGTCCGTGGAGCCCACGCCCGTGCTGAACGCACCGATGCCACCGTACGTGCAGGTGTGGGAGTCCGCGCCGATGATGAGGTCGCCGGGTCCGACGATGCCCTTCTCGGGGAGAAGCGCGTGCTCTATGCCCATGCAGCCCTGCTCGAAGTAGTGGGTGATGCCCATCTCGTGGGCGAAGTCGCGCGTGACCTTCGTCTGCTCCGCACTCTTGATGTCCTTGTTAGGGCTGTAGTGGTCGGGTACGAGGAAGATCTTCGTCGGGTCGAAGACGCCTGCGCCAATCTCGCGCACCGTCTTGATGGCGATCGGGGCCGTGATGTCGTTCGCGAGCACGCCGTCGAGGTCGCACTCGATGAGCTGGCCGGGGACGACCTCGTCGAGGCCTGCGTGGTCGGCGAGGATCTTCTCTGCCATCGTCATGGGACGTGCCATGGTTGCTCCTTCCTAGTTGAGCGTGTCGGGCGTCGCAAGAAGCGAGTCCACGAACTGCCGCGCGCCGCGGGCGGAGCGGCCGCCGCGCCTGGTGGCGAAGCGCTCCGCGGCGAGGTCGAGCTTGCCCTCGTCCATGGAGATGCCCCTGTCCGCGGCGAGCTTGTGGACGATGTCGAGGTAGACGCCCTTGTCGGGCTTGTAGAACGTAAGGTGGATGCCAAAGCGGTCGGATAGCGAGACGATCTCCTGGATCGTGTCGCGCTGGTGCACGTCGTCGCCGTCGCGGTCGCTGAAGCGCTCGCGCACCAGGTGACGTCGGTTGCTCGTCGCATAGATCACAACGTTGTCGGACTTCGCGGACACGGAGCCCTCAAGAATCGCCTTAAGGGCCGCGAAGTTGTCGTCGTCCGCCGAGAACGACAGGTCGTCGATGAAGATGACGAACTTCAGCGGGTTCTGCGTGAGCTGGTCCAGAATCGCGGGGATGTCGCGCAGCTGCTCCTTGCGGACCTCCAGGATGCGCAGCCCCTCCGGCGCGAGTGCGTTCGCCACGGCCTTGACCGTGGAGCTCTTGCCCGTACCGGCATCCCCCGTGAGCAGGATGTTAGCGGCGGGAAGCCCGCGCAGCAGCGCGCGGGTGTTCTCCAGGATGGCGTTGCGCTGGCGCTCGTAGTCCACGAGGTCCTCCAGGCGCTGCGGGTCTGGGTAGCGCACGGGAACGATCTGGCCCCCGTCCACGCGAAACACGTGGTAGCGGGCGTACATGCCCCAGCCCGTGCGACCGATGCTCGCCGCCCTCTCCGCGTAGGCCGCGGGAAGGTCGATCCTGGAGTTGGCAAAGCGCGGCAGCAGCGCGCGAAGGTCCTTCTCGCCCACCGGGGCGAGAAGGACATCCGACGTGAGGTTCGCCATCATGCCAAGCGTCTTGAGCTCGCTCGCGGCGGCGTCCTCGAGCTCAGGCGCGACGCCTCCGCCAGCGCCAAGGCGCCTGAGGTAGGCGTTCTCGTCGTCGAGGACCACGGTGCGCACGTGCGTGGCGAGGTCGGCGTCGCCCGCCTCGAGCAGCGCCGCCACAAGCCGTGCGTACGCGTCGGCGTACTCGTGCTCCAGACCCGGGCGCGCGGGGTCCTCCTCGAGCCGGTCGCCCAGCTCGATGCAGCGCGCGAGCGCGGCCGTCACGTCATCCTCGAGCACGCCCCGGAAGACCGCAAGCGAAAGCAGGCCTAGGCGGAGCCTCCTGAACGTCGCCTCCTCGTCCCAAGCGGCCATGCTACTCCCCCGCCGAGAGGACGGCGCCGTTTGCGCCAGAGCCCACGAGCGCGGCATAGCGCTTGAGGTAGCCGTGGAGCTCCTTCGACTTGGGCACAAACGCCGCCATGCGACGCTCGTACTCCGCGTCGTCGATCTTCAGCTCGATGCGGTTGTTCGGGATGTCGATCAGGATGGTATCGCCCTCCTCGACGATGCCGATCGGGCCACCGCTTGCCGCCTCCGGGGAGACATGGCCCACGCAGGCGCCTCGCGTCGCACCGGAGAAGCGGCCGTCCGTGATGAGCGCGACGGACTCGCCGAGGCCGCGTCCCATGATCGCAGAGGTGGGGTTCAGCATCTCGCGCATGCCGGGACCGCCCTTCGGGCCCTCGTAGCGGATGACCACGACGTCGCCCGCGACGATCTTGCCCTCGTCGATGGCCTGCTGCGCCGCCTCCTCGCTCTCGAACACGCGGGCCGGGCCCTCATGGACGAGCATGTTCGGCGCGACGGCCGCACGCTTGACGACCGATCCGTCCGGCGCGAGGTTTCCACGCAGGACCGCGATGCCACCGGTTGCGGAGTACGGGTCGTCCACCGGACGAATGACGTCGTGGTCGAGCACGGGGTGGTTCGCGATGTTCTCGCCCACGGTCTTGCCGGTGACCGTCATGCAGTCGAGGTTGAGCAGGCCCTTCTTGGAGAGCTCGTTCATGACGGCGTAGATGCCGCCCGCCTCGTTCAGGTCCTCCATGTACGTGCGACCTGCGGGTGCGAGGTGGCAGATGTTCGGCGTGCGGGCCGACATCTCGTTCGCGTTGTCGAGGTTGAGCTCGATGCCGCACTCGTGCGCGATGGCGGGCAGGTGGAGCATCGTGTTGGTGGAGCAGCCGAGCGCCATGTCGACGGTGAGTGCGTTCGCGAACGCCTCCCTCGTCATGATGTCGCGCGGGCGGATGTCGCGACGCAGCATCTCCATGACGGCCATGCCCGCGTGCTTCGCGAGCTCCAGGCGCGCGGAGTACACGGCGGGGATGGTGCCGTTGCCGGAGAGACCCATGCCGATGACCTCCGTCAGGCAGTTCATGGAGTTCGCGGTGTACATGCCGGAGCACGAGCCGCACGTCGGACACACCTTGCGCGCGTAGTCCTCCAGGTCCTCCTCGCTCATCTTGCCGGCGGAGTAGCTGCCCTGCGCCTCGAACATAGACGACAGGCTCGTCTTGCAGCCATGGACGTGGCCGGCGAGCATGGGGCCACCAGACGCGAACACGGTGGGCACGTTCACGCGAGCCGCGGCCATCAGCAGGCCGGGGACGTTCTTGTCGCAGTTCGGGACCATCACGAGCGCGTCGAAGCCGTGCGCGAGCGCCATGCACTCCGTGGAGTCCGCGATGAGGTCGCGCGTGACGAGGCTGTACTTCATGCCGGTGTGGCCCATGGCGATGCCATCGCACACGGCGATCGCGGGGAACACGACGGGCATGCCGCCGGCCATGGCGACGCCCATCTTGACGGCCTCGACGATCTTGTCGATGTTCATGTGGCCGGGGACGATCTCGTTCTGGGAGCTCACGATGCCCACGATGGGACGGTGCATCTCCTCCTCGGTCCAGCCAAGCGCGTGGAACAGCGAGCGATGTGCTGCGTTACGCGCGCCAAACTTGATCTCGTCGCTCGCAAAGTGCTTGCGATCCGGGGTTCCCTCCATTGGTTCCTCCTCGTTCTTCTCGCCCACCGAGGGCGCGTGTCATTTCTATTTGAACTAGTTCGCAAGCGAGAAGCCCGCGTCCTGCAGATGCTGACGGATCTCCTCTATCTGGTCGTTGTCACGGGTCTCCATGCCCACGCGCAGGATGCAGCTCGAGATGGGCAGGTCGGGGTCGGTCAGGTCGTAGTCGACGGAGACGACGTTCGCGCCGAGCTCCGCGATGATGTGGCTGACCTGCTCAAGCTGGCCCGGCTTGTCCGTGAGCTTCAGCGAGAGCGTGACCTTGCGGCCGCTCATGGCAAGGCCGCGGTTGATGACGCGGGACAGGATGTTCACGTCGATGTTGCCGCCGCTTATAACGCAGACGACGCGCTTGCCCTCGACGGGCAGGTGGCCGAACATGCAGGCCGCGACCGGCGTGGCCCCCGCGCCCTCCGCGACGAGCTTCTGGCGCTCCATGAGCGCAAGGATCGCGGCGGCGATCTCGTCGTCCGAGACGGTCACGATGTCGTCGACGTACTTCTCGACCATCTCGAAGTTCAGGGTGCCGGGAACCTTGACCTGGATGCCATCGGCGAACGTGACGGCGGAGTCGGAGGCGGCCCACTTGTCCTGGTGGAACGCATCCGCGAACGCGGAGGCACCCTCTGCCTGGACGCCGTAGACCTTGCACTGCGGGCGTAGGCTCTTGATGGCGAGCGCGACGCCGGAGATGAGTCCGCCGCCACCGACGGGAACGACGACGGCGTCCACGCCATCGAGCTGGTCAAGGATCTCGAGTCCGATGGTGCCCTGGCCCGCGATCACGTCCTCGTCGTCGTACGGGTGGATGAACGTGGCTCCCGTCTCCTCCTGCAGGCGGACGGCCTCGTCGTGGGCGTCGTCGTACGTGCCCTTGACCAGGCGCACCTCCGCCCCAAGCCTGCGCGTGTTCTCCACCTTCATGATGGGGGCGCCGTCCGGCATGCACACGACGCTCTTGACACCCAGGCGCGTCGCCGCAAGCGCGACGCCTTGCGCATGGTTGCCCGCGCTGCACGCGATGATGCCGCGGGACAGCTCGTCCTTGCTGAGGCGATTGATCTTGTAGTACGCACCGCGAATCTTGAACGAACCGGTGACCTGCAGGTTCTCCGTCTTCAGGTGCAGGTCCATCCCTTCGACCAGGTTGGGTGCCGCGATGAGGTCGGTCTTTCGCGCGACCCCGCGTAGCGCGTATGCGGCGTTGTACACCTTGTCCAGTGAGAGCATCCTGAGGTTCCTTTCTTGGGTTTGAACTTTGGATTTCCTGCGCGTCGCAGCCTGCTAGACCGCGAGGAAGTTCGTGATGTGCTGTCCGCCGGGGACCATGGGGCGCACCATCTCGTCGCGGTCGAGCACCACGTCGATCACGTAGCCGTGACCGCAGTCGAGCGCCTCGCGCAGCGCCGCCTCGAAGTCCGCGACGGTCGAGACGCGCCTGCCGTCCAGGCCGTAGGCGCGTGCCAGGTCCGGCCACGAGGGCGGCCTGTCAAGGTTCGTCTGGGAGTAGTGGCCGTTGTAGATGAGCGTCTGCCACTGATGCACCATGCCCAGGACCTCGTTGTCGTAGATGATGGTGATGATGGGCAGCTTGTAGTGCTCCTCGGTCGCGAGCTCGATGCAGTTCATGCGGAACGAGCCGTCGCCCGTGACGTGGATGACGCGCTTCGTGGGGTTGCCCACCTGCGCGCCGATGGCGGCGCCCAGGCCAAAGCCCATGGTGCCAAAGCCGCCCGACGTGAGCAGCTGGCCCGGATAGTCGTAGTGGAAGTGCTGGATCGCCCACATCTGGTGCTGGCCGACATCCGTCGTGACGATGGTGTCCTGCGGGCACAGGCGCGCGACTACGTCGTCCACCTGCTTCGGGGTGAGGTGGCCCTCCTCCTCGTCGTACACCGTCTCGGTGGGGTACGAGAACACGAACTCCTTCCACTCGGAGTGGTCGAGCTGCCCCGCGGACTCGAGTCGCTTGAGCAGCAGCTGGAGCACCTGGCGCACGTCGCCCTGGATGCCCTTCTCGCAGTGGACGTTCTTGCCGATCTCGGACGGGTCGATGTCGATCTGGACGATCTTCGCCTTCGAGGCAAACGTGTCAGGCTTGAGGGCGATGCGATCCGAGAACCTGCAGCCAAGCGCCAGCAGCAGGTCGCAGTTGTCGACGGCCATGTTCGAGGCCTGGGAGCCATGCATGCCGATCATGCCCGTGGTCAGGGGATCGCGTCCCCTGAAGCCGCCACCGCCCATGACCGTGATGGCAACGGGCGCATCGATCTGGTTCGCAAAGCGGTTGAGTTCGCCGTTGGCCCTGCTGCGCACCACACCGCCGCCGCAGATGATCATCGGGCGCTTCGACTCCAGCACCATCTGAACGACCTCGTCTACGTCCGCCGCGTCGACCGCGGGTGGCTCGAGCGAGGCGCGAAGCTCGTCGGGCAGAAGACCGGGGGCAAGGTGCGAGAGGTGCTCGGAGAGGTGGACGGGCGCGTACGAGGTAAACGTCTGGGTGACGTCCTTCGTGATGTCCAGGAAAACGGGACCCGGCCTGCCGGAACGCGCCACCAAGAACGCCGCGCGCACGACGGAGGCGAGCTCGCTCACGTCGGACACCTGGTGCGTCCATTTCGTGATCGGCTTCATGACCGCGGTGCTGTCGACCTCCTGGAACGAGTTCTTGCCCAGAAGCTGGGAGGTGACGTTGCAGCTGATGGCAACCACAGGAGAGCTGTCCGCCATTGCGGTCGCGATGCCGGTCGTCAGGTTCGTGGCGCCAGGGCCGGACGTCGCAAAGCACACGCCAACGCGCCCCGTGGAGCGCGCGTAGCCGTCCGCGGCGTGAGCGGCGCCCTGCTCGTGGCTCACAAGATAGTGGTTGATGCCGCTCGTCTGGTACAGAGCGTCGTACACGTCCAGGATCGTGCCGCCAGGATACCCAAAGACGGTGTCCACTCCCTGCTCCTTGAGGCATTCCAGCAGAATCTGAGCCCCTGTCAGCTGCAGTTCCATCGGTCCCCTTCCCTTTTCGTCCTGTCGTATCGCTTCCTCGAGCCTTGTCTGATGTCTAAAAAAAGAGTCCCCGCCCCTGGCGAAGACCCACATGCGTTGCAACCCCTTTGTAAAAGAGGCTGCAACTAAATAATAGCTAGGATTTCAGCGGAGAAGTTCATGCGTCCGCGAGCGTTAGATCTTGCCTCTGTCATCGGACATCCTCCTCCAAACGTCTGAATCGTTACGAACCGTGAGTCCCTATATTTGCACACCACGGCACGCTACTCCATAGATGCCGTGCGCTCGTAACAAAGTGGTTGCATTGCAATCAAGCAGGTAGCATTTCGGCAGGTAGATGCCTAAAAAGACGCGGCCCAGGACAGATGCCCAAGCCGCGTCCCCACGCTTTTCTCGCAGTCGATCCGACCGTCGGGAAATCCCTAGTTGTTCAGGAGCTTGTCCTCGTCGTTCCACGCATACAGTGCGCGAATCTTCTTGCCGGTCTCCTCCATCAGGGTCTCGGCCTGCTGACGACGCATCGCCTTGAAGTGGACCTGGTGGCTCTCCTCGGACATGTCAAGCAGGAACTCCTTGGCGAACTCGCCGTTCTGGATGCGCTTCAGGTTGTAGCGCATGCCCTCCTTGGCGGCCTCGGTGATCACGTGCGGGCCGGCGGTGTAGTCGCCGTACTCAGCGGTGTTGGAGATGGAGGAGCGCATGCCGGCGAAGCCGCTCTCGTAGATGAGGTCGACGATCAGCTTCATCTCGTGGATGCACTCGAAGTAGGCGTTGCGAGGATCGTAGCCCGCCTCGACCAGCGTGTTGAAGCCAGCCTCCATCAGGTCGGTCACGCCGCCGCAGAGGACGTTCTGCTCGCCAAAGAGGTCAGTCTCGGTCTCGGTCCTGAAATCGGTCTCGAGAAGCGCAGCGCGGGCTCCGCCGATGGCGGCACCGTAGGCCAGGGCGAGGTCGAACGCGTCGCCGGTGGCGTCCTGGTGGGCGCAGACCAGGCACGGGGTGCCCTTGCCCTCGAGATAGGTGGAGCGGACGGTGTGACCGGGAGCCTTGGGAGCGACCATGATCACGTTGCAGTCCGGGCGGACGGTGATGCAGCCGTAGTGGATGTTGAAGCCGTGCGCGAAGGCGATGGTCTTGCCCGGTGCGAGGTTCGGCTCGATGTCCTCCTTGTACATCTTGGCCTGATACTCGTCGTTGATCAGGATCATGATGATGTCGGCCCACTTGGCGGCCTCGGCGTTGGAGACGACCTCGAGGCCCTGCTTCTCGGCCTTCGCCTTGGACTTGGAACCGGGGCGCAGACCAACCTTCACGTCCACGCCGGAATCCTTCAGGTTCAGCGCGTGCGCGTGACCCTGAGAGCCGTAGCCAATGATTGCGACCTTCTTGCCGTCGAGCTTGCTGACGTCGCAGTCCTGCTCGTGGAACATCCTGAATGCCATCTGTTCTTTCCTTTCGCTTGATGGACGGTACGGAAACTCTATGTGACAGAGGCTCCCATGGGGAGTCTGGGTCTCCCTTTGTTAACACGCTCGCGATGTGCGGCACATTTCCTTCAAATCGCGCCTAGACGTTTGCCACGTCCCTCATCACGCTCGGGCCGCGCTCCAGGCTCACGACCCCCGTGCGACACACCTCGAGAATCTCGAAGTCGCGCATCAGGTCGATGAAGTTGTCGATGCGCCTGCTTCCCCCGGCAATCCTGAAGACGATGGAGTCGCGGGTGTAGTCCACGATCTTCGCCCTGAACGCATCCGCAGCGTCAAGCACCTGCGATCTCGTCTCGTTGCGGTTCGCCATCTTGATGAGCAGCAGCTCGCAGCTGATGGAGTCCTCCGGGTCGAACTCCTTCCACGAGATGACGTCGGGCAGCTTGGCAAGCTGTGCCACCAGTTGGCGCTTCGAGCGCTCCTCGCCCTCGTACTGCACCGTAATGCGGCTCAGCCGCTCCGTCTCGGTCTCGGAGACCGTCAGGCTCAGGATGTTGAACTGCCTGCGCCTGAACATGCTGGTAACGCGATTGAGGACGCCGTACTCGTTCCTGACCATGATGGCGATGTTGTACGTGGTCATCCGCCTACCTCCCCATCCTGGCGCGAACGTCGTCCATGTTCACGATCAGCTCGTCCATGGACGCCCCAATCCGCAAAACGGGCGTAACGAACTCGTCCTTGTCTATCGGCACCTCAATGAGCTTCGGCCCTGCCGTCGTCGGGTCGCCCTGGGCGAGAAGTGCCCGATCCAGGGCCTCGGAGAGCTCCTCGATCGTCTGGACCCTCGTCGCCTCGGCCCCCATCCCACGCGCAATGGCGCAGAAGTCGGCGCCGCCATGCCTCAAGGTGGTCATGGAATAGCGCTGCTCCTTGAAGAGCGACTGCATCTGACGGACCATGCCGAGCACACCGTTATTCAATAGCACGATGCACACGGGTATGTGGTTGTCCGCCGCTGTGATCATCTCCGCCATGTCCATGGCGAAGGACCCGTCGCCAGTCACCAGGATGGAGGGCCTACCAGTCGCAAGCGCAACCCCGTTCGCCGCCCCGAGGCCAAAGCCCATGGTGCCCAGACCGCCAGAGGTGATGAACGTCCTCGGCTTCGCGAAGCGCAGATACTGCGCCGCCCACATCTGGTGCTGACCAACGTCGGTCACGACCGCCATGTCCTCGGAACGCGCCGCATCTATGGCCTCCATCACGTTCTTTGGGGTCAGCCCTTCTCGGTAGTCCGCGTAGCCGCGCTCCTGTGCACGAAGCTCTCGCACGTGACGCACCCACTCCTCGTGGGTATTGGGCTCTATGAGCTCGGCCACGTCCTCCAGGAAGGCACGCACGTCGCTCTTGACCTCTACCTGGTCCTCCAGGCTCTTCGAGAACTCGGACGAGTCGACGTCCACGTGCACGACCTTGCCACTCGGAGCGAACTTCGTACGGTCGCCCGTAGACCTGTCGTTGAAGCGGGCCCCCAGAGCGATCAGGCAGTCGCACTCGTACATCGCCCTCGTACTGGCAAAGTGCCCGTGCATGCCCTCCATGCCCAGGAAGCCGGGTGCGTCCGTCGGGACACCCGAGACGCCCATGAGCGAGCACCCTATGGGAGCTCCGATCTTCTTTGCGAAGTCGACGATCTCTTGCGACACGCCGCTCCAGACGGCTCCGCCGCCAAAGTACACGAACGGTCTGCGAGACCTGTTTATAGCTGTGGCAGCAGCCTCAAGCTCATCTCTGGACGCACGGGGAGGCTCTACGGCGGGAAGCGGCTCCGCATCCTGCCAGTCAATCATCGTGCGCTGGACGTCGGCGGGAATGTCCACGAGGACGGGTCCCCGCCTGCCGGAGTTCGCAAGCCGGAACGCCTCGCGCAGCACCTCCTGCAGGCGGCTCGCATCGCGCACGAAGTAGTTGTGCTTCGTGATAGGCAGCGTGACGCCCGTGATGTCGAGCTCCTGGAACGCGTCCGTCCCGATCATCTGGTTCGAGACATTGCCCGTGATGGCCACCAGCGGTACGGAGTCCAGGTACGCCGTGGCGATGCCCGTCACGAGGTTTGTTGCACCCGGACCAGAGGTTGCGATCACGACGCCCGTCTTTCCGGTCGCGCGAGCGTAGCCGTCCGCCGAATGACAGCCATGCTGCTCGTGCGTCGGCTCGATGACCCTGATCTTGTCCGTGGCGTCGTAGAGAGCGTCGAAGAGCTCGAGCACGGTCCCGCCCGGATAGCCAAACACGGTGTCGACGCCCTCGGAGACGAGGGTCTCGACAATGCCCTGTGCGCCAGAGATTCGCCTCATACTACTTTCCTTCGTTCGAGCGCTGCGTCTGAATCATGCGGTTGATTGCGTTAACGTATGCCTTCGCGGAAGATACGACGATGTCGTTGTCAGAGCCTCGCCCGGTGAATACTCGACCGTCTTCGGCCTGGATGCGTACGGTCACCTCCCCCAGCGCGTCGATGCCGCGCGTGACGGCCTTGACAGAGAACTCCTGCAGGTCACCGTGGACGCTGACAACCTGGTCGACCGCCTTGTATGCGGCATCCACGGGACCGGTGCCGGTCGCGCACACCACGTGCTTCTCGCCCGACTCGTCGCTGATGGTCGCCGTTGCCGTCGGGACCAGCGGGTCACCGCAGGAGACCTGGAGCGCATCGAGGGTGTAGATGGCGGATGCGTCACGCTGACGCTCCTGCACCATGGACTCGAGGTCCTCGTCGTACACTTCCTTCTTCTGGTCCGCAATCTCCAGGAAGCGCTGATAGATCTCGTCGAACTCGTCGTCCGGGAACGTGTAGCCCAGCTCCGCCAGACGGTGCTTCAATGCCGCGTGACCGCTGCGCGCGCTCAGGATGATTTCCGAACCGGCCGCGCCAACGTCCGCGGGGTCGAGAATCTCGTAGGTGTCGCGCGCCTTCAGCACGCCATCCTGATGGATCCCGGAGGAGTGCGCGAAGGCGTTGGAGCCGACGATGGCCTTGTTTGCCTGCACGTTCATGCCGGTGATGCGGCTTACGAGGTGGCTCGCCCTCGTGAGCTCCTGCGTGACGATGCCGGTGTGCGCGTCGAGCTCGTCGCCGTGCATCTTTATGGCCATGACGACCTCTTCGAGGGCGGTGTTGCCTGCGCGCTCGCCAAGACCGTTAATCGTGCACTCGATCTGCGTCGCACCGTTCTTCACGCCGGCGAGCGCCAGCGCCGTCGCCATGCCCAAGTCGTTGTGGGTGTGCACGCTGATGGTCACGTTCTCGATGCCGCGAACGTTGTCCGCGAGGCCCTTGATTCGCGCACCGAAGTCGTCAGGCAGCTGGTATCCCGTCGTGTCGGGAATGTTCACGACGGTGGCGCCGGCGTCTACGGCCGCCTGTATCACGCGCTCCAGGAACTTCTGGTCCGCGCGGCCCGCGTCCTCGGCGTAGAACTCGACATCGTCCACGTACTTCTTCGCATACTTGACGCAGTGAATCGCACGCTCGACGCACTCGTCCTCGCTAATGCGCAGCTTCTCGCGCAAATGCTGGGGAGAAACGCCCAGACCGGTGTGAATGCGGGGGCGCTTAGCGGTCTTCAGGGCTTCGGCAGCGCGGTCAATGTCCTTGTCCACCGCTCGCGTGAGTCCGACGACCACGGCATCGTCACCCGCCAGGCGCCCAATCTCCTGAACAGAGCGGAAGTCGCCGGGAGACGAAATGGGGAACCCGGCCTCGATTACGTCCACGTGCATCCTGAGCAGCTGTTGGGCAATAACGAGCTTCTCCTCGGTGTTCATCGATGCGCCAGGCGACTGCTCGCCGTCTCGCAATGTGGTGTCGAAGATGTTGATCTTGCGGGTCATGAAAGACTCCTCTCGGACGGTGTGGCACGTCAATAGATACGCAAACAACCATCCACCGGATAGAGCCGACGCCGCGCTATGTGAAAAAAGGGATGCGAGCGCCAAACCCACGTTCCGGCGGGTCAAACATTACGCGCTAGCAGCAACCTGCGTGCAGTCTAGCGCGCGCTCGCTAGTAGGAGCGAGGAAACGACACCAAGTACCACGCGGCTGGCCGCGAGGTCGGTGAAGTCCTTGTATGCGACGAAGTCGTTGGTCATCGCTTTCGCTCCTTAGACATTCGCATCCACACGGATGCGTTGATGGACAATATGCCACAGCGTAGGACGCAGGTCGAGAAAAACTCCCCCCGCTTCTCCAAGCGGAAACATTTGGCCGGAAAACGTCCCCACTGCAATGACCGAGCCTTGACTATCTTGCATTTATCTGCAGCAAATTCCCTGTTGCAAAGGGGTATACGGCATGGTATAGTTCAACTATAGAACGTTTGTTCGATTCATGGAGAGGAGCGCGCACATGGAGCAGGACGTCAGAAATCTGGTTCAGGAGCTCGAGGTCCGTTGGAAATCTCTCACCATCGCGAACGACTTCGTCTTCGGAAAGGTGATGCTTGATGAGGACCTCTGCAAGGAGGTGCTCGAGGCAATTCTCTCCACTGACATCGAGAAGATCGAGTACGTTGGACGTCAGGATGCCATCGACGTAACCGAAGACGGACACGGCGTACGCCTTGACGTCTACGTCCGTGACGCCAGGGGAACGGTCTACAGCGTCGAGATGCAGGCAACTGACACGCACGAGCTTCCGCAGCGCTCGCGCTACTATCACGCAATGCTTGCCCTTTCCCAGATTAGCCGGGGTGCCCCCTATCGCTCCCTCAGGGATTCCTACGTCATATTCATCTGCGGGTTCGATTTATTTGGGCTGGGACGCAGGGTATACTCTTTCCAAAGCCGTTGCGAGGACGACCCAGACCTCTGCCTAGACGACGGGGTGCACACCATCTTTCTCGCAGCCACTTCACCCACGGAACCGCAGGAGGGCCCACGGGTTAACGAGCTCCTTGACTACATTTCCTCTCGAAAGGTCACGGGAGAGCTCTCCTCAAGGCTCAACGAGGCCGTGGAGCACGTCCTCGACAACCGCAAATGGAGGCTTGAGTTCATGGTGCAGGCAATCAAGGATCAGCTCAATGTCGACAAGGGTCGCGAGCTCGGTCTCGCAGAGGGCCGCAAGCTTGGCCTTGAGGAAGGTCGCCAGCTGGGACTCGACGAGGGACACAAGCTGGGCTTGGACGAGGGTCGCAAGATCGGACTCGAAGAAGGCCAGACAGTCGGCGAGGAGCGGCTTGCGAAGCTTGTCGCACGTCTTAACGAGGATGGGCGACAAGACGATATCGTTCGCGCGGCTACAGATCCTACGTTTAGGGCAAACCTGTATAGCGAGTACTCCATCGGCTCGGAATAACGCGAAGTATCCATAGGCCGCCGTGTCGCATATGGGCACGCACGTAGCAACTAGCTGGGAGGCGGCATGCCGCCCCCCCAGCTTGCTAATCGATTGGCCTGAACTTCTCCGCCTTTACTGGCATACACACGAGTTCGAATTCGCCATCCGTCGCCACGATGGTCGCAATGCCTGCATTTGGCACGCGCATGGTAGTGCTGACCAACCTCCGGGAGAAACCGGACATCTTGGCAAACTCGAGCACCACATACCGCAGGTAGGCGCCATGTCCCACTACCAGGACGTCATCTCCGTCGGCACTCTCTTTGTACATCTTCTTGAATGCACGCTTCACACGTTCGCGCACCTCTTTCCCGCTCTCGCCACCCACGGACGAGAAGTCCTGGCGCAGGAAGCAGCGAGCAAATGCCCCCCTGTTGCCCTTATAGGGCTTACCGTCGATGTCACCAAAGTCGAACTCACGGAGATTCGCGTTCACCTTTGTCTCGACATCCCTCCCCGCAAGCAGCACCTCCGCCGTCTGATGCGTGCGATTTAGGGGTGAGACATAGCACCTCGCGAACTCTATTTGCGAAAGAGCTTCTGCACTTCTCTCGATCGTGGGGACGCTCTCGGGCACAAGGGGCGAATCGACCCTCCCGCCTTGGATTACCTTGTCGCGGTTGAACTCGGTCCTTCCGTGCCGAACATAGTAGAAGGTGACTTTTTTCATGCACGCACATCCTTATCGAAATCGTTAGGTCGGCAGTCGCTACTGAACACCATTCGCGACCGTCGAGGGATCCCCTCCCTGGTTGACCACCTGCATCATGGTCGCCGTGGCTTGCTCGTCCGCCACGACGTATGAAACGCCGCCAATCGTCTGCGGACTCGAGGGAATGGAGGCACTGTATATAGTGGGGCCACCAATTGCAAAGCGCGTAAGGAGCGGAATGATGTTGTAGCAGCGCATGGTTGTGGATAGGAGCCCACCCATGGCCTTCCCGACGGCGGGCAGCGACAGCGGATTCGACAAGGCCTTCTTCATTATCGCCGAGATGAGTATCCGCTGATCCTCCTGCCGCTGGTAGTCGCCGTTCGCAAACCCATGTCGAACGCGCGAGAAGAGCATTGCCATATGCCCGTCCATCTCATGCGTGCCCGCAGAAAGCACGAGCCCCGTATACCCAGGGTCGTTCACGTCCACGGGCACGTCGACCGTAACGCCACCGAGCGCGTTCACCAGCGTCTCGATGCCGTCGAAGTTGACAAGCGCCACATGGTTGACGCTCGCTCCCGTGAGGTTCTTCACCGCCTTCACGGCACCCGCTGCGCCACCAAACGCGTATGCCGCGTTGATCTTCTGTGTGCCATGGCCGTCTATCTGCACCATCGTGTCTCGTGGTATGGAAACCATGGTCACCTTGGCAGCCAGAGGGTCTATGCGGCACAGGATCATCGTGTCCGTCCTGCTTACCGTGTCGCCTTCCCGCGCGTCCGAGCCAAGGGCGAGCACGTAGTAGGGAGTGAGCGGGACGTGCATGGACAGCTCGCCCGAAAGGCTCGTCGCAACGTCGTCGGAAAACGCAATGCTTCTGTCTATGGGAACGCATATAAGGAGGTAGAGCCCAACCAGTATTGCCAGAATCACGAGAAGGACGTTCCGGGCGCGGTGCGGGCGCCTCTTGGGCCCCTCCTGATAGACCGGCTGCTCGGAGTGGCCATACTGCTGTGGATATCCCTGCTGGCCGTACGTCTGCTGCCGTGGGTAGTACGACTGCTGCGATGCCGCCTGACCCTGATCTTGGGAGCGACGTCCTTCTTCCCGGCCGATGCCGCGGAGGGCGTCTCCCAGGCGAGAGCGGCGACTCACCACGGCGCCGCCGTTCCTGGCTTCAGGCTGCCCTTGGCGTCGCCGCTGACGCGAGGTGTAACGGCGCGGATCATCGTAGTCGTAGGCGTCCACGCCATCGTCGCGGCCTCCGTCCGGCCTGTACTGCGCCATCGCATCCCCCTATCGGTTGGGCATCGGCTCCTCGCCACGGGCGAAGAGCTCGATCATCTCGTTCGTAAGGCTTGACGTGTCCTCGTGCTCGCGCGGAAGGTCGCGCCTCGCCACCCACCGTGCGACGGAGAGCTCGACGTGGTCGGGGCGAGCCGTCGGGTCGCCGTCCACGTCCGCGAAGAACCCCATGAGCAGGGAGTCTGAAAACGACCACGGCTGGCTCTTGTAGTAGCGGATGTTGCGGACGCGCAGGCCCACCTCCTCCATGACCTCGCGCTCGATGGTCTGCTCCAGCGTCTCGCCCACCTCGCAGAAGCCCGACACGAGGGCATAGTTCTTGTAGCGCCCCTGGGCAAACTTGGTGAGCAGCAGGCTGTCGCCTCGCGTGATTCCCACGATGATGCAAGGATTGATGCGCGGGTACACGACGTTCCCACACGAGGGACACGCGAGCTCGCGGCTGGTGGCAACGTGCCCCAGCTCGCAGCCGCAGCGACCGCAGTAGCGGTTGTTGAGGTACCACCTCGAGAGCTGCAGCCCGGTGACGGCCGCAAACGCAAGCCAGCGAGGCTGGTAGAAGCGCATGGTCTGCACGGAAGCGAACACGAAGCCGCGCGGCATGCCCACGATGCCCGTCTGGAGCGCCGCCTCGTCCACCAGGAAGAAGTCGTTCCCGTCGACGCGGAAGAGGTAGCGCGGCGCCAGCGCGTCCACCCCGCAGGCTTCCGGGCCAAGGACCGCCTGCCAGTCGCGGACGCGCGGCAGCACGAGGTTGCCGTCCTTCTCGGCCAGAAGGACGTTGTCACCCTGGTATGCGAGGGCGTACGCCTCGGGCGTAGGCTCCTTGGGAGCATACGCGTTGTCGAAGCCATGGTCGCCAATGTCCTGAATCACGTTATGGGCCCCTTCCCGGGCGCGTCGACCGCCCGGCGGGCGGCACAGGTGAGAAGAGCATATACCCTGGCCGCCGCCCACGCGGCAAATACGCCTTCCGCCCACAAGGAACGCGTGACACCGGGCGGGGCGCCTACGAGAGAAGGGCCCCGGCCGAAGCCGGAGCCCTTCTGGCCTTACGGCCTAGGAAGCAGATGGACGCGCGGTGCGACGGGCCCGCGATCCAAGGAGAAAGCTAGGTGCGACTACTCGTCGTTGTCGCCACCGGTGGAGGACATGGCGGCAGCGGAGTTGTCCTGGCCCACGACGTCACGCCAGCTCCACTCGGTGAAGCGCGGGTGGTCGTAGCCGTTGTCCACGGCGAACTGGAAGGCCTCCTCGCGGAAGTCGCGGTACTCCTTGATCTTCTCGGCGTACTTGTCCGCGTCGAGGATCTCGAGGGCGTGGGCGGCAAGGGCGAAGCGGTCCATCTCGTTCAGGCGCAGCATGTCGAACGGGGTGGTGGTGGAACCCTCCTCCATGTAGCCGTGCACGTGGAAGTTGTCGTGGTTCGGGCGGCCGTGGATGAGGCCGTAGATGGTGTGCGCGTAGGCGTGGAACGCGAAGAGCACGGGCACGTTCTCGCCGAAGAGCTTGGTGAACTCCTCGTCGGTGAGGGAGGCGTCGTTCTCGTCGTGGTCCTGGATGGCCAGGAGCTTGACGACGTTCACGAAGCGCACCTTGATGCCAAGGTCCTGCAGGGCGTCGGACGTCGCGAGCATCTCGAGCGTGGGGACGTCGCCGCAGCAGGCCAGAACGATGTCCGGCTGCTCGCCGTCCTTGACGTTGCCGGCCCAATCCCAGGTCGCAGCGCCCTTCTTGAGCTCGAGCTGAGCCTCGTCGATGCTCTGGAACGTGGGCGCGGGCTGCTTGCCTGCGAAGATCGCGTTGATCTTGTTGGTGGACTTGTAGGCCTCCTCGCCCACGCACAGCAGCATGTTCGCGTCTGCCGGGTAGTAGATCTGGACGACGTGGTCGTTGTGGAAGTTCTTGTTGAGCAGCAGGTCGACGAAGCCGGGGTCCTGGTGGCTGAAGCCGTTGTGGTCCTGGCGCCAGACGTGGCTGGACAGCAGGATGTTGAGGCTCGCGATGGGCTTGCGCCAGGGGATGTGACGCACGGTGGCCTCGAGCCACTTCGCGTGCTGGTTAATCATGGAGTCGACCACGTGGATGAACGACTCGTACGAGCTCCAGACGCCATGGCGGCCGGTGAGCAGGAATCCCTCGAGCAGGCCCTCGCACTGGTGCTCGGACAGCTGCTCGATCACGCCGCCCGTGCTGCTGAGGTAGGAGTCGTTCTCGGGGTCGGCGTTGAAGCCGGCGTCCCACTGCTTGTCCGTGAGCTTGTACGCGGCCTGCAGGCGGTTGGACGCGGTCTCGTCCGGGCCGAAGACGCGGAACTTCGTGAGGTTCAGCTTAAGCACGTCGGCCGTGTAGTTGCCGAACACGCGAGACGCCTCGGTCGTGCCGTAGCCGTGGCCCTTCTCGGCAACCGGAATCTCGTAGTCGTGGATGTCGGGGAGCTCGAGGTCCTCGCGGATCAGGCCGCCGTTGGCGTTGGGGTTTGCGCCCAGGCGCAGCTCGCCCTGGGGCATGAACTCCGTGACCTCGGGCTTGAGGGAGCCGTCCTCGTTCCAGAGCTCGGCCGGCTTGTAGGAGCGCAGCCAGCCGCGCAGCACGCGGAAGTGCTCGTGGGTGTCCTTGGCGGAGGTCAGGGGCACCTGGTGCGCACGCCAGCTGCCCTCGGTCTTCTTGCCGTCAATGTACTTGGGGCAGGTCCAGCCCTTCGGGGTCCTGAAGATGATCATGGGGTACGCGGGACGGGCGGTCTCGCCGGCAAGCGCGCGCCACTTGATGTCGCAGATCTCGTTGAAGACCTGCTCAAGCAGGGCGGCGAAGCGACGGTGGATCGAGATGTGGGACTCGTCGTCGAAGCCGGCCTCGAACGTGTAGGGGTGGTAGCCCATGCCGCGGAAGAACTCGTTGCGCTCCTCGTCGGAGATGCGGGCGAGGATCGTGGGGTTGGCGATCTTGTAGCCGTTGAGGTGCAGAACCGGCAGGACGATGCCGTCCGTGAGCGGATTCACGAGCTTGTTGGTCTGCCAGGACGTGGCGAGCGGGCCGGTCTCGGCCTCGCCGTCGCCCACGACGGCGAACGCGAGCAGGCTGGGGTTGTTGAGCACGGCGCCGTACGCGTGGGACAGCGTGTAGCCAAGCTCGCCGCCCTCGTGGATGGAGCCGGGGGTCTCGGGCGCGAAGTGGCTGGGGATGCCGCCGGGGTAGCTGAACTGGCGGAAGAACTTCTGGAGGCCGGCCTCGTCGTCGGTGATGTCCGGACGGATCTCGCGGTAGGTGCCGTCAAGCAGGGACTGCGAGGTGCCGGCGGGTCCGCCGTGGCCCGGCCCCATGAAGAACACGACGCTCTGGCCGTGGTCGTGGATGAGGCGGTTGACGTGGCCCATCAGGAAGTTGATGCCCGGCGTCGTGCCCCAATGGCCAACGAGGCGGTGCTTCACGTCCGCGCGGCCGAAGTCGCGAGTCTCACCGGTCTTCTCGTCCACCCAGTCCGAGCGCATGAGGGGGTTGCTGCGCAGGTAGATCTGGCCGACGGACATGTAGTTGGCGGCGCGCCAGTACTTGTCGACCCACGCGAGCTCCTCCTCGGACACGGGGGCGTCGAGCTTCTTCCAAGGGGTTCCAAGGTCCATGTGGACTTCCTTTCGGTCTGTCACGTTCTTCTCGCCCTCTTGCGGGCGTATCTTGCGTTTGCCTTGCAGGCGGCTCCGCACCGCGTTGCGGCCGGCGCCACGGTGCGGGCCCTACAGCGCGCCCTTCTCCTTGAGGAAGCCCTCGAGGCCAGCCTTGATCTCTGCGGCGTCGACGATGTTACGGACGCTCACGACGTAGGGAAGGTCCTTCTTACCCTCGTCTTCGAGGATGAGGCCGAGGTCGGACATGGTGATGATGAGGTCGCCGTCGAAGCCGGCGATCTGGTCGACGGAGCCGTGCGTGGTCTCGATGGGCCACCCCTCGTCCGCGACGACCTGCTTGACCCTGGTCTCGAGGATCGCGCTCGAGCCGACTCCGGCACGGCAGCACACGAGTGCCTTGTAGGTTGCCATTGCCTTCTCCCTTCCGGCGCGGCAGTCCGCGCCGCCCTCGGGATGCCCGAAGTGCCGGTTCGCGCGCCAAAGACGCATGCGCGCGGTGGCCTGCCCGCCCGGCATCCCGTCTGCCTGACGTGCTTCACAGCTGCAATGTGACACACGCAAGAAACAAAGTCAATCCAAACTCATACTTTTTGTCGTTTACTCTTGAAATTTCGATACTGCGCACAGGGGTAACTCTGTTGGCATCACAATCAAGCACTCGCGAGAAGAACTTTCACACCATGCTTTAACTGGTGATATATCAACATGATTCACTTTTATGAACGTTGTGAACGCCTAGTTGAACAGAATGGACCTATAAGTCGACAAATGTATAATTTTAACTTCTAATGCATCACGAAATGCGTTGTGCGAGAAAAGCCAAGCATCCAAACGTTCAATTTGTTCCTAAAATGGCATCAATACAAATGCAAGGCACGCACAAACGCGAAGCGGTGCGGTGCGGTGCCGGCGGAATGCGAGGAGAAGGGCTCACATGAGGCGCAGCGAGACGTTCGTCACCAGAAGGCGCGAAGCCATCATGAGGCTCCTAGAGGGTCGCGAGAGCGCCGGCGTGGGCGAGCTCGCGGAGCACTTCGACGTGTCGCCGCTCACGATCCGCCGCGACCTGGACTACCTGGAGGGACGCGGCATGGTGACCCGCCAGTACGGCCGCGTCACCATAGCGGACGCGCTGGGACGCCCCTCGGGCTCGCGTCGCGTGCTCGCGAAGAAGGCCATCGCCGCGGAGGCCGCGCGTCACGTGGAGGACGGCGACGCGATCTTCGTGAACGCAAGCTCCACCGCGCTCGAGATGATAGAGCAGATAGAGGCGGACGACGTGTCCGTCATCACCAACAACAGCAAGGTCATGCTCCTGAAGGGGCCGCTGCGCCAGACCATACTGCTCACGGGCGGCACCGCCGTGCCGCCGCGCGCCTCGCTCACCGGCGAGCTCGCCATGGACGTGATCCGCCGCTACCAGGCCGCGAAGTGCTTCATAGGCTGCAGCGGCATCAGCGCGGAGCACGGGCTCACGTCGAACACCGTACCGGAGACCGCGGTGGACTCGCTCATGCTGAAGCAGTCACGCGAGCACTTCCTGCTGCTAGACTCGTTCAAGATCGGCAAGAGCTACACCTACCCCATCGCGCCGGCGCACATGGCGGACACGGTCATAACGGACGACGGCGCCACGGACGAGCAGGTGGACCACCTGTACATGGCGGGCGTCAAGGATGTAATCGTAGTCGCGACCTCGATTCCCGAGGGAGCCTAGCCACTCGTCCACTCCCGCAGAGGGGGCGCGTCCTTCTCGCCTACCATGGTTCTTGCCAGCAGGAAGGCCGTCGCGCCGTGGCGCGACGGGCCGGCGCAACCGCCAGAGGAGGAGCCATGAGCCTGGAGTCATACGCGTTTGGAAGCATGCCGGACGGGCGAGAAGTGCACCTGCACACGCTGAGGAACTCCCGTGGGATGAAGGTCTCCGTGACCGACCTCGGGGCGTGCCTGGTGAGCGTGCGCGTGCCGGACGGCCGCGGCGGCAGGCCGGACGTCTGCCTTGGCTTCGACGGGGCGACCGGCTACCTGGGCAACACGTTCTGCATGGGCGCCATCGTGGGCAGGAACGCCAACCGCATCGCGGGGGCGCGCTTCGACCTCATGGGCACCACACACCACCTGGCCGCGAACATGGGGCCGGACAACATCCACTCCGGACCGCACTTCTACTTCGAGCGCCTGTGGACGCTTGCGAGGGCGCGCGAGGACTCCATCAAGCTCAACCTGCGCAGCCGCCGCGGCGACCAGGGGTTCCCCGGCGCCGTGGACGTGAACGTGACGTACACGCTCACGGACGAGAACGAGCTGCGGATAGACTACGATGCCATGCCGGACGACACCACCGTCATCAACCTCACGTGCCACGCCATGTGGAACCTGAACGGGCACGCGGCCGGAAGCGTGCTCGGCCACACGCTGCAGCTGGAGGCGGACGCGTACACGCCCGTGGACGAGCGCATGCTCCCCACCGGAGAGATAGCCCCCGTGGACGGCACGCCGTACGACCTGCGCACGCCGACGACCCTCGCGGATGGCGCGAAGGAGCTGGGCGGGTATGACATAAACTACGTGCTTCACAACGACGAGCACCTGGAGCGCGCGTGCACGCTCACCGGCGACCGCACGGGAATCTCCATGGACGTGTACACGGACTCGCCGGGGCTGCAGCTCTACACCGCGCCGACGCTGGACCAGGACGGAAAGGACGGCGTCCACTACGGGCCGTCCGCCGGCGTCGCGCTCGAGACGCAGTTCTACCCCGACTTCGTGCACCACAAGAACTTTCCGCAGGGCGTGTACGCCGCCGGGCACGCGTTCCGCTTCACCACGGCGTTCGCCTTCCGCGCGGGAGCATAGGGCAAAAGCCGGATGCCGGCACGCACCGGACACGAAGCATTGGTAAACATTCTGCAGCGCGCCGTCCGCACGCATGGCCGGCGCGCTAAGCTTGCATAATGAAAGCAGCACACGACGGTGCCGCACCCACCCGGGACGCGGCCGGCACAGGCAAGGAGCAGTAATGGCAATCACCCCAGAAGAGGTCGCAGAGACCCTGAGCATGGTCTCGCAGCAGAACCTCGACCTGCGTACCATCACCATGGGCGTCTCGCTCTTCGGCTGCGCCGACGAGGACATGGGCCGCATGTGCACCAAGGTGTACGACCGCATCACGAAGACGGCGGAGCGCCTGGTCCCCACGGCCGAGCAGCTGGAGCGCGAGTACGGCATCCCCATCGCGAACAAGCGCGTGTCCGTCACGCCCGTGGCGCAGATCGCCGCCGCGTGCGACGACGAGGACCTCACCCCCATCGCCCAGGCCATGAACCGCGCGGCCGAGACGCTGGGGATCGACTTCATGGGCGGCTTCTCCGCACTGGTGCAGAAGGGCATGGGGTCCGCCGACCGCCGGCTCATCGCATCGATCCCCTCCGCCGTCGCGAGCACGGAGCGCATCTGCTCCTCCCTGAACATCGCCTCGACCCGAGCGGGCATCAACATGGATGCCGCGCTCCTCTCGGCGCAGACCATGATCGACTGCGCGAAGGCGACCACGGACATAGACTGCTACGGCGCCGCCAAGTTCGTGGTGTTCGCGAACATGGTGGAGGACTCGCCGTTCATGGCGGGCGCCACGCACGGCTCCGGCGAGGCGGACGCCGTCATCAACGTGGGCGTTTCCGGCCCCGGCGTCATGGCGGCCGCGCTTGAGCAGCTGCCGGAGGACGCGAGCCTCATGGAGGTGGCCGAGAAGATCAAGCAGACGGCGTTCAAGATCACCCGCGCCGGCGAGCTCATGAGTCGCGAGGCGTCCAGGCGCCTGGGCGTGGAGAAGGGCATCGTGGACCTGTCGCTGGCGCCCACGCCCGCCGCGGGCGACTCCGTCGCGAAGATCCTGGAGATCATCGGCGTCGGCGAGTGCGGCGGCCCCGGCACGACGGCGGCGCTCGCGCTCCTGAACGACTGCGTGAAGAAGGGCGGCGTCATGGCGAGCTCCAGCGTGGGCGGCCTCTCCGGCGCGTTCATCCCGGTGTCCGAGGACGCGGGCATGATCCGCGCGGCGACGGACGGCGCGCTCTCGATCGAGAAGCTCGAGGCCATGACCTGCGTCTGCTCCGTCGGGCTCGACATGATCGCCATCCCGGGCGACACCCCGGTCGAGGCGATCGCCGGCATCATCGCGGACGAGATGGCCATCGGCGTCATCAACACGAAGACGACGGCCGTCCGCCTGATTCCGGCCATCGGCCGCAAGGAGGGCGACGTGCTGGAGTTTGGCGGCCTGTTTGGCACCGCGCCCGTGCAGCACGTGAACCCGTTCGCGGGCCACGTGTTCGCGCACCGCGGCGGCCGCTTCCCCGCACCGATCAACTCGCTCAAGAACTAGGGAACCAGGTGCCGACGGCGTGACCCACAGGCAGGTGCCAGACGTAAACGGTCGAGGGCGCCACGGCCTCCCCTACGGCTTTGCCGAGGTGGCCGTGGCGTCGCTTCTTGTTGCCGCGGCGTACTGCGGGGCGTGGGCGTGCTCCATCGAGCCCGCGCTGCGCGCCTCCGCACGAGTCGACGCGGGCAAGGCCACGGTCGCGCGCCACGTCCGCCACGCGCACGGCCGGCAGGTGGAAGCCCCCCAGGCCCAGGACCAGGGGCAGGACGCGCCCGCGCCCAGGGGCGAGCTCGCGATCGACGGCGACGCGTCCCTCTCGGCCGCGCCGTCCGTGGCATCGCTTCGCCAGGCGATATCCGCGCTCGAGGCGCGGGGCTACGTCGTGGGAGTCTGCGCGCGCGACCTGCGCACGGGCGTGACCGTGACCTACGATGCGGACGCGGACTTCTATACCGCGAGCGCCATAAAGGGGCCGTACGTCATATCCGTCTACCAGGAGCTGGTGGATGCGGGCTCGCTGGACGCCGCGGACGCGTACCGCTACGCGGCGCCGATCATCCTGAACTCGGACAACGACGCCTACGTGGCGCTTTCCGACCGGCTGGGACGCTCGTGCTTTGCCACGTGGCTGCGCCGGGGCAACGTGGGGCCCGGCGCCTACCCCAGCGTGGACGCGTACGCCGCGCCGCACTACCCGCACAGCACGGCGCGCCAGCTTGCGCAGGAGTGGGCGCACGCCTACGCGTACCTGGCCTCCGGCAGGGGCCACGGCGCCACGCTGCTCGAGCTTCTCTCGAACCGCGCCGTGTCGCCCATTAAGGACGCGCTGGGCGAGAAGTGCCAGACGCTTTCGAAGGCGGGATGGTACCCGGTGGACGAGGGCATCGCGGACCCCGTCACGAACGACGCCGGCATCGTGATGGGTCCGCGCGGTCCGTACGTGGTCGCGATACTCTCGAACGCGCCCGAGGACTTCGACGCGGTCGAGGGCATCGCCGCGGCCGTCGACCAGGCGATGCCCCAGGCCGTGGACGCGGCCGTCTGCTATCCCAGGAAGCGCACCTCGGGCTCCAGCCGGACGCCAAACTGCCTGTCGACCTCGTCCTGAACGTGCTCGATCACGGCGTGCACGTCCGCCGCGGAGGCGTTGCCCAGGTTCACCACGAAACCGGCGTGCTTCTTCGACACGGCGGCATCCCCCACCTGGTAGCCCTTCAGCCCGGCGTCGGTTATGAGCTTTCCCGCGAAGAAGCCCTCCGGCCGCTTGAACGTCGAGCCGGCGCTCGCAAGCTCCAGCGGCTGCTTCTCCTCGCGGCGGCGCGTGAAGTCGTCCATGCGCGCGCGGATGTCCTCCGGGTCGTCCTCGCGCAGGGCGAACGTGGCGGAAAGCACGACCAGCCCGTCGTCCTTCACGCGGCTCTGGCGGTAGCCCAGGTTCAGCTCGTCCGCGGGGATGGTCTGCACGGAGCCGTCCGGCATGAGGGCGCGCACGCTCTGGAGCGCGTCCGCCGTGCAGCCGCCGTACGCGCCGGCGTTCATGAAGCAGGCGCCGCCCACGGAGCCCGGGATGCCGCAGGCAAACTCAAGGCCAGTAAACCCCAGCTCACAGGCCATCTCGGACGCCTCCCTGAGCGTGACGCCCGCCTGGCACGTCATCTCCTCGCCGTCGACGCTCACGTTGGTAAGACCGTCGGACAGGGCCACGATCACGCCGCGGTAGCCGTCGTCGCTCACCAGAAGGTCGCTTCCGCAGCCCAGCACGAAGTAGGGAACCTGCTCCTCCCTGCACGCCGCGATAACGTCCGCCACCTCCCCCACGTCGTCCGGAACCACGAAGAGGTCCGCCGGACCCCCGATGCGGAAGGTCGTGTGCTCGCTCATGGGCTCCATCTGGCTCACGTTCTCCTCGCCCACGATGGCGCGAAGTCGCCAGGTCAGCGTATCCAAGTGGTAGTCACCGTCGGACATGCCGCAATCACTCTCCTCAAAAGTCGCCGCACGCGCGGCGTCGCATGTCAAAGCGCTGCTCTTCTCCTCTGTGTAAGCATCCCCAAAAGTATAGCAGCCAGACGGGGGCCCACAGACCGCCGCCTTACCGCCAAGCACACGCCACGCACACGTAACAAAGTTTTCTTTCCGCGCGGCATGTCCGCGTGCTATGGTCAACGTGTCAGTTTCAGGGCGGGGTGAGATTCCCCACTGGCGGTAGGGGCAAGGCCCAAGTCCGCGCGCCGCAACAAAAAGAGCGGCTGACCTGGTCAAAGTCCAGGACCAACGGTTACAGTCCGGATGAAAGAAACGGAGGCCACCATGGCACAAAGCTCTTCCGTCGCACGTCACGACTCCCACTCCACCACCGAGCAGGGCTCGGGCTGGAGCACCAAGCGCATCGCCGTAACGGCGCTGTTCTGCGCGCTTGCGGCCATCTGCACGCTGTTCGTGGAGTTCCCGATCCTGCCGGCCGTCCCCTGGCTCAAGTACGACCCGTCGGCCATCGTCTGCCTCATCGCGGGCTTCGCATTTGGCCCGGCCACGGGCGCCGTCGTGAGCGTCATCAGCTACCTTCCCCACATCGCCACCGCGTCCGGCTTCTGGGGCATGGTCATGGCGATCGTCGCCACGATCACCATGGTGCTGCCTGCCTCCCTCGTCTACAAGCGCGACACCACCCTGCGCGGCGCCATCGTCGGCATGGTGCTGGGCGGCGTCGCGAGCGTAGCCGCGTGCATCCTGGCAAACATCGTCGTGACGCCGCTGTACGCGCACATGGCCACCGCGGACGTCATCGCGCTCATCGTGCCGGCGCTCCTGCCGTTCAACGTGCTGAAGGTCGTCATCAACGCCGTCGTGTGCGCCCTCATCTACAAGCCGGTCACCAAGGCGCTGGGAAACTAGCAGTTGTCTGCCACGCAGGACACCACCACGCCCACGGGGCGTAGCGTCGCGGGCGAGAAGGACGTTCGGCCTCGGGCCACCGCGTCCCTCTCGCCCGCGCGGCGCCTCTCCCCCGCGCCGGCGCTCTCGCTCTCGCACGTGAACCTTCACTTCGACGGCGGCGTGCAGGCGCTCCGCGACGTGAGCCTTTCCGTGGCGCCCGGCGAGCGCGTGTGCGTGCTCGGGCCAAACGGCTCGGGCAAGTCCACGCTCGCGTCCGTGCTGTGCGGGCTGCTCGCGCCGGACGAGGGCACCGTCGACCTCGTGGGCGAGCGCGTCATGGCGGACGGCCGGCCGGACTTCGCGGCGTACCGCCGCGCGCGCCGAAGCCTGGGGCTGGTGTTCCAGAACCCGGACGACCAGATTGTGACGACCGTCGTGGAGGAGGACGTCGCCTTCGGCCCAGAGAACCTGGGCGTCCCGGCGAGCCAGATCGGCGAGCGCGTGCGGCGCGAGCTCTCGCGCGTCGCGATGCAGGACTACGCGAAGGCAGATCCCACCAGGCTCTCCGGCGGGCAGAAGCAGCGCGTCGCGCTCGCGGGCGCGCTCGCGATGGAGCCGGCGGTGCTCGTGCTGGACGAGCCCGGCGCCCTCCTGGACGTGCGCGGGCGCCGCGGCGTCATGCACGTCATGGCACGGCTGCAGAAGGCCGGCTGCACGCAGGTCCACGTCACGCACTTCATGGAGGAGGCCCTCGCCGCGGACCGCGTCGTCGTGATGCTCAGGGGCAAAGTCGCGCTCTTGGGCACGCCAAAGGAGGTCTTCTCGCACGCAGAGGAGCTGCGCCGCATGGGGCTTGAGGCGCCGTTTCCCGCACGCCTGGCAGAGCGCCTGCGCACACGCGGCGTCAGCGTCCCCTGGACGTGCGACGCCAACGCGCTCAGGGGCTCCATCCTGCGCGCATGCGCCCCGGCCTCGTCCGTCGCGACGGACGAGAAGGGCGCGGCGCCCGGCCAGGTCGCGACGGACGAGGCCGCCCAGGGCGGGCCGGCGGGCCAACCGCCCGAGGACGCCGTCACCGTCACGAACGTCAGCTACAGCTACGCCGGCGACGTCACGGCACGGGGCGTGCGCCGCCAGGCGCTCGACGGCGTCAGCCTCTCCATCCCGCGCGGGCTGGTCACGGCCATCGTGGGCCAGACGGGCTCCGGCAAGTCCACGCTCGTCAGGCTCATGTGCGCGCTCGAGGTGCCGGACGCCGGGCACGTTGTCGTCGACGGCGTCGACACCGCTCGCAAGCGAAGCCGCCGCCTCGTGCACCAAAGGATCGGCTACGTCATGCAGCACCCGGAGCGGCAGCTCTTCGCCCAGACCGTCGCGCAGGACGTCGCGTACGGCCCGCGCAACATGGGCCTGCCCGCCCCCGAGGTCGACCGACGCGTCGCTCGCACGCTCGAGCTCGTGGGCCTGTCAGACCTGCGCGAGGCCTCCCCGTTCGACCTCTCCGGTGGCCAGCAGCGCCTGTGCGCCATCGCCGGGATCCTCGCCATGCGCCCGCAGACCCTGGTGCTGGACGAGCCCACCGCCGGCCTCGACCCCCGCGGGCGAGAGGATCTCCGTGCCATACTCGGCGCGCTCTCGGCACGCGGCGTCACCATCGTCCAGGTCACGCACTCCATGGACGACGCCGCCCGCTGCGACCACGTGATCGTGCTCGACAACGCGCACGTGCTCGCCCAGGGCGCGCCCCGCGACGTCTTCGCCGTCGCGCACGAGCAGAGGCTCCGCACGTGCGGCCTGGGGCTGCCGCGCCCGCTCTCGTGGGCGCGCGACCTCGCGGAGGCGGGCCTTGCGCTCGACCTTGCGCCCCACGCGGCGCCACTCACGACGGACGCGCTGGCAGACGCCCTCGCGGCGCTCGCCACGCACGCCGCGGCGGGCGCCGCGGCCGCAGCTCCCGCGCCAGGCGACCTGGGCAATCACCGGGAGGCGCGCTGATGGCACTTCGCATTCGCATGGGACAGTACCTGCCCCGCGACTCCCGCATCCACCGGCTCGACCCGCGCGCGAAGCTGGCCTGCGCCCTCGCGGTCATGGTGACGGTGTTCTTCATCCAGACGCCCCTCCAGCTGGCGCTCGGCCTCGCGTTCGCGTTCGAGGTCGTCGCGCTCTCGAAGGTGCCGCTTCGCCAGGTGGCGCAGTCCATCCGCCCGCTCGTGGTGCTGCTGTGCGTGCTCGGCCTCTTCAACCTCTTCTACGTGGGCGAAGGCGCCACGCTCTTCTCGCTTGGCCCCGTGCGCGTCACGAGCATGGGCCTGTGGTGGGCCGTGTGCTACCCGCTGCGCTTCACCATCGCCATCCTCATGGGCGCGCTCATCCTGCTCACCACCACCCCCACCCAGCTGACGGACGCGTTCGAGGCGTGCCTGTCGCCGCTTTCGCGCGTGGGCCTGCCCGGGCACGAGCTCGCCATGGTCTTCTCGCTCATGCTGCGCTTCATCCCCACCATCGCCGACGAGGCCTCCGCGATTCTGGACGCCCAGACCGCGCGCGGCGGCGCCGTGTCGGAAGGCTCGTTCGCGCACCGCGTGCGCGCGATCGGCCCCGTGCTCGTGGCGCTGCTCGCAAGCTCCGCCCACCACGCGGAGGGGCTCTCGCGCGCGCTCGACGCCCGCGGCTACGAGGGCGGCTCCGGCCGCACGCACTGGCACCCGCTGCGCATGCGCCGCGCCGACTGGCTCGCCTGCGCCGTCTGCGCCGCCTACGTCGCGGCGCTGCTCGCGCTCGGCGCCGCATAGCGGAGCGCCGGGCAAGAGGCGCTAGGCAAACTGGCTGCGATAGAGGTCCGCGTACACCCCGTCTTGCTCCAGCAGCTCGCGATGCGAGCCCTTCTCGACGATGTCGCCGTGGTCCATCACCAGGATGAGGTCCGCGTCCACGATGGTCGAGAGCCGGTGCGCGATCACGAAGCTCGTGCGGTCCGCCATGATCGCCTCCATCGCGCGGGTGATGTACTGCTCCGTGCGCGTGTCCACGCTCGAGGTCGCCTCGTCCAGAATGAGGATCGCCGGGTCCGTGAGCATCGCGCGCGCGATGGTGAGCAGCTGGCGCTGGCCCTGGCTCACGTTCTCCGCGTCGTTCGCGAGCATGGTGTCGTAGCCCTCCGGCAGCGTGCGCACGAAGTAGTCCACGTGCGCGGCGCGGGCGGCGGCCTCCACCTCCTCGCGCGTGGCGCCGGGGTGGCCGTACGCGATGTTCTGCGCAACGGTGCCCTCGAACAGCCACGAGTCCTGCAGCACCATGCCAAACTGGCGGCGCAGGTCCGCGCGGGCAAGGCTCCTCGTGTCCGTCCCGTCCAGCGTGATGCGGCCCCCGTCCACCTCGTAGAAGCGCATGAGGAGGTTGATGAGGGTCGTCTTGCCGGCGCCGGTCTGACCCACGATGGCCACCTTCTGGCCGGGCCTCGCCACGAAGCTCACGTCGCGCATGAGCGGCTTGTCCGGCGCGTAGCCAAAGCGCACGTGCTCGAACGCGACGCGGCCGCGGACGGGCTCCGCAAGCGTCGCCGGCTCCTTGGGATCCGGCACGACCTCCTCCTCGTCCAGCAGGACGAACACGCGCTCCGCCGCCGCGAGGGCGCCCTGCAGCATGTTCAGGGTAAGAGACAGCTGCGTCAGCGGCTCGGACGCCTTGAGGACGTACTGGAAGAACGCCTGGAACGTGCCAACAGTGAGCCGGCCCGCCACGAGCATGCCGCCCGCGAGCACGCCGCAGATGACCTGCGCCAGCCTCATGAGGAAGCGGATGGCCGGCGAGATGGCGTTCGTGAGGAAGTCCGCGTGGGCGCTCACCTGCGCAAGCTCCTCGGCGTCCTCGCGCACCCGGGCGAGGGACTCCTCCTCGCGGCCGAACGCCTTAATGACGGCGCGGCCGCTGTACGCCTCCTCCACCCGGCCCGTCAGGCGGCCGAGCACGTCCTGGCGCCTCGCCGCCACGGCGAGCGTCCGCGCGGCCACGACCTTCGTGAGGGCGGCCGACAGCACCGCGAACGCCAGGAACACGCCCGTGAGCAGCAGGCTCATGCGTGCCATGAGGACGAGCGCGCCCACGAGGGTGATTGCCGAGATGATGATCTGCAGCAGGCCGCGCTGCAGGACCTCTGACACCTTGTCCAGGTCGTTCGTGGCGCGGCTGATGGTGTCACCCGGCTTGTGCGAGTCGAAGTAGCGAAGCGGCAGGCGCTCGACCTTGCGCGATATCTCCTCGCGCAACTTCAGGTTCAGCCGCTCCGCGAAGCTTGCCATAACTAGGGACTGCACGCTGTAGAACGCCCACGCAAGCATCCAGATGCCAAGGTAGACCAGGATGTCAATGCCGCCGTTCTCCATGGTGACGCGAAACGTCCGTCCGCTCGCGAACGCCCTCTGGATGCCGGCCCACAGGTGGTCGATGAGGCTTGCGGCGTACACGGGCGTCGCGAGGTCGGTCGCGACGTACAGTACAGCCGCGACGGCGGCGACCACAAGGCGCCAGCGTATGCCGGCCGCGGACCTCCAGAGCCTCAGCGCGGTGGCCCGACCGTTGGTCGGCACGTCCTTCTCCTCTTCCTCACTCATCGTCGTCACCTCCCCTTTCCTGGGACTTTGCAATTGCCAGGTACGTGGGGCACGTGGCAAGCAGCTCCTCGTGCGTGCCTAGGCCCACGACCTCTCCGTCGCGCAGCACCACGATCTGCGCCGCGTCGCGTATGGTGCTCACACGCTGCGCGATGATGAGCACCGCCGCGTCCGCAAGCTCCGCGCGGATGGCGTGGCGCAGCCGGGCGTCCGTCTTGTAGTCGAGCGCGCTGAACGAGTCGTCGAACACGTACAGGTCGGCCTTGCGCGCGAGCGCGCGGGCGATGGCCAGGCGCTGTCGCTGGCCGCCGCTGAAGTTCGAGCCGCCCTGGGACACGCGCGCGTCCAGGCCGTCCGCGAGCTCATGCACGAACGCGCCCTGCGCCACGTCCACGGCATGCCACAGCTCCTCGTCCGTCGCGTCGGGGTTGCCGTCCCTCAGGTTCTGGGCGATGGTGCCCGAGAAGAGCCACGCCTTCTGGGGGACGTACGCTATGTGGTCCCTCAGCTCATGCTGGCCCACGCCCCTCACGTCCCGGCCGAGGAACTCGACGCGGCCGTCCGTCACGTCGTGGAAGCGCAGGAGCATCTTCGCGATGGTCGACTTGCCGGAGCCCGTCGACCCTATAACGGCCGTCACCTCCCCGCGACGCAGGCTGAAGCTGAGGTCGCGCAGGGTGTCCTCGTCCGCGTCCGCAAAGCGGAAGCTCACGTGGTCGAAGCGCGCGACGGGGACGGACGGGTCCGCCGCGGCAAGCGCCGCCGGCGCCTCCCGGTCCCTCACGCGGGGCTCGACGGCAAGCACCTCGGAGGCGCGGGTGAGACATGCCATGGCGCGGGGCAGCTGCAGGATGGCGAACTGCCCCATCATCATGAAGAACATGATGAGCATCGCGTACTCCACCAGCGCGGATATCGATCCTATCTGCATGGCGTGCACGCCGACGCGGTCCGCGCCGAGCCACACCACCAGGACCTCGACCACGTTCATGAGGAAGAACGTCATGCAGTCGGCCGTGGCGAACACGAGGTTCACGTGGATGGCGTTTCTCGCGTAGTCCTCGAACGTGGCGTCGAGGTTCCTGCGCTCCGCGTCCTCGCGGCCGAACGCGCGAATGACGCGGATGCCCGTGATCGTCTCGCGCAGGCGCGTGTTCATGTTGTCGATGAACCCCTGGAGCACCAAGAAGATCGGGGCGCTCACCTTGACCGCCACGACCATGACAGCGCCCATGACCAGGGTGATGGCCAAAAGGAGCCATCCCATCACGTAGTCGATCCCGAACGCGAGCACGATGGCAACCACGCAGATGACGGGAACGGGTGCGAGCATGATGAACGTCATGAGGAACGTCTGCTGCACGACGTTTGCGTCCGAGAGCGTGCGGGTGATCATGGAGCCCGTCCCAAGCTGGTCGAAGTCGTATCCGCCGAGCTCGAGCGACTTCTCGTACACCGCGACGCGCATGTCCCTGCCCACGCGCGCGGCCAGGCGGCTTGCCAGCCAGTACGACACGAGGCAGCCGCCCGACCCCACGACGGCCGCAACGAGCATCGAGATGCCGTGGGCGAGCATGCCGCCGGCGTCCGTGGAGGACACGGCGGTGTTGATGAGGGCAGAGAGCTCCGTCGGGATGTAGAGCATGCCCGTTATGTCGCAGAGAAGCGCGAGGACGGTGAGAAGCGCGAGCCGCCTGTACGGGGCGACGAGCCTGAGCAGCAGCCGGAACGAGGCCGACTTGCTGTAGTCCCTCTCCACGCCCTTCTCGCCCGATGCGTCCTTGCTCATCTGCCACCTCCTTCCCTGTGCTTAGACCTTGATTCCATGACGTGCCCGAGCTCGACGTCGATCGCGTCCACGTAGATGCGGACGAGGCGGGCGAACTCCCTGCGGTCGCGCAGCGACAGCGAGGCGAACGCGCGCTCCTCCGCGTCCATGGCGGGGCGGACGTTGCGCGCGCAGAACGCCGTGCCCTCCGCGGTGAGGGACACCATCTTGTTGCGACGGCTTCCCTCCTCGAAGACGATGGCGACGAGCCCGCGCGACTCGAGCGACTTGACGGCGGAGTTCACCGTCTGGCGCGAGTACGCCGTGTCCTCCGCGATCTGGCCCTGGGTGGCCCCGCCGCGGATGACGATGGTGACGAGCGACCAGAACGCGGCGTTGGAGAGGCCGCAGCCGCGCGCCACCTCGTAGTACAGGCGGTCAGACTCTCGAAAGATGGAGTCTATCGTCCTGACGCTGGGGACGTCGCCCTGGGGCAGCTCCCCCTCTTGGTGTGACGACACCTTTCCTCCCGCATAACGTATATCCGAATTCGGACAGCTTTTGACATGCTAATCCGAAATCGGACAAAGCGCAAGCCGAAGGCACCGCTTGGGCGGGCGGCGCGCGCGAGACCTGGCGCAAGCCCCGGCGCGGGCGCTACGCCCAGACGGCCATGGCGACGGTCGCCACCGTGATGAGCGCGAGGCCCGTGAGCGAGCGAGCCGTGTAGCGCTCGTGGAACACCGCGGCCGCAAACGCCATGGACACGAGGATGGACAGCTTGTCCACGGGCACGACGACGCTCACGGGGCCGTTCTGGATGGCGAAGTAGTAGCACAGCCAGCTTGCGCCCGTGGCGATGCCGGACAGGCAGATGAAGGCGAACTCGCGGGCGTCGAGCGCGTCCAGGCGCGCCTGCGGGAGCTTTCCGCGCATGCCGACCACGACCCACGCCATCGCGAGGACGAAGCAGGTGCGCACCGCCGTCGCCAGGTTCGACGGCACCCCCTCGATGCCGACCTTCGCCAAGATCGAGGTAAGCGCCGCGAAGACGGCGGAGGCCACGGCATAGGCGAGGTAGGCGTTCCCGGAACGTCCCGCGGCCGAGGCGTCCGCGCCCTTCTCGCCCGCGCGCTGGACCATGAGGAGCGTGCCCGCGAGGATGGCCACGGAGCCCAGAAGCTTGACCGCGAGGTTGTTCACCTCGCCAAACAGGACGATGGCCAGAAGTATCGTGAGGACGGAGGACGTCTTGTCGATGGGGACGACCTTGTTGACGTCGCCCATGGAGAGCGCCTTGAAGTAGCAGATCCAGCTCGCTCCCGTCGCGACGCCCGACAGGGCGAGAAACGCCCACGCCCTTGCCGTGAGCGTGCCGATGGCGCCGACCTGCCCCGTCACGAGGGCCATGAGCCACGAGAACGCCAGCACGACGATGGTCCTGATGGCCGTGGCAACGTCGGAGTCCGTCTTCCTGATGCCGAGCTTGGCGAGTATGGACGTCACGCCCGCGAAGAGCGCGGAGCCTACCGCTGCCATGAGCCACATGTGAACCGTCCCTTCCCGGCGCGACCGCCGCGCCGTCAGAGGTCGTACGACCACCCGGCGCCCAGGATGCCCTCCTCCTGGGCGGTGAGCTCGTCGCTCACCTTGAGCGTATGCCTGTTGATGACCGACTGCTTCCAACCATACGACAACTTGGGCACGCGGACCTCGAACGTGACGTGCCCGAACGCGTTGAGCGAGCGCGTGCCACCCGCCAGCGCGCGCTCGCGCACGAACTGCGCGGAGTAGCCCTTGTGGACGTGCCCGTGCACCAGGTACTGGGGCTGCCAGCGCTCGCACATCTGGCCGAGCGACTCGAAGCCGCGGTGCGGGATGTCGTCCAAGTCGCCGACGCCCAGCACCGGCGCGTGGGCGAGCAGGAGGTCGAACCCGCCGAGCATCCTCACCTGCCGGGAGACCCTGCGGACGCGACGGCGCATCTGCCGCTCCGTGTACATGTACGTCCCCTCGCGGTAGCGCCGGGAGCCTCCCAGCCCCACGATCCTGAGGCCGCGGTACACGTACGCGGCGTCGTCCACGCAGATGCAGCCGCGGGGCGGGTTGCGAACGTAGCCCTCGTCGTGGTTGCCGTGAACGTACAGCAGCGGCTTGTTGATGACGGTGACCAGGTACTCAAGGTAGTCTGCGTCGAGGTCTCCGGCCGCGAGGATGAGGTCAACGTCCTTGTAGCGCTGGTCGACGCCCGTGCTCCACAGCGAGCGCTCCTCCACGTCCGCGATGGCGAGTATCTTGAGCGTTGCGTCAGGCATCGGCATCCGCCCCCAGACCGGACGCCGCGACGCGCGCGGGGCGCAGCCTCGCGGGGAAGTCGCCCTCGATGTTCTGGGCAAGCCAGTCCATCCCCACGATCTGGTTGCTTGTGAGGCGGTCGGCCGCCCCCGACCGCACGATGCCGTCGCGGTCGACGAGCTCGCCGTCGAACGGGCCGACGGCGCCGGAGGACACGGCGCGGCGAAGGACGCTCGCGAGCTTGCGGGAGCCGTATGGCAGCTCCGGGGACAGCATGAGGTCGATGACCCCTGACGACATGCCGTACCAGTACGTCACCGCGCGCGGACCCGCGGGAAGGCCGTCGCCGTCCTGGGTGAGGATGCCGGGAAGCTCCCCCTTGAGGAGGCTGTCCACGATGATCTGGTAGTAGCGGCCCCAGTTCCACGTGGGTACGGCGATGTTTCTGACCTTGCCGTCAACCACCTTGAAGAGGCCGTGGGCCAGCGGGTCGTCGAACGGTGCGGTGACGTCCGCGCCAGAGATCATGGTGATGCCCTTCTCCACCAGCCTCCCTATGCCGCTGACGCCGTGGTCGGTCCACTCCAGCACCACCCGTGCCCTTGGGTCGACCATGGCCACACCCTCGGCGAAGGCGTTAGCCTCTGCGACGGCGTCGCACGGGGGCAGGCTCACCCGATAGGCGATGACGTGGTTGTCCGCCAGGCTCGCCGCGAGGGCGCCGGCGATGAACTTAGCCTCGTACATGCGGCCGTAGTAGGAGCGGACCAGACCGTGAGAGAGGTTGACCGAGCAGTTGAGGAAGCTTGTGTGGGGGTACTCCGCCGCGGCCCGCACCGTCACGTCCATGAGCTCCGGCGAGCACGAGAAGAACACCTCCGCGCCCTGGGAGGCGGCGTCGCTCACGGCGGCCGCGAACGTCGCCTCGTCCTCGCAGCCCTCGTACGAGAGCGTGCGCACGATGCCGCCGTAGTGCCTCTCGAGCTCTTGCCGGCCCCTGTCGTGCGCACGCGCCCAGTAGTCATCCTCGAGCGTGCCGGCGTAGGCGAAGGCCGCGACGAGCGGCCGCTGGCCGGTGTAGCCTCCCCCTCCCGAGAGGAAGGACATCGCGCCGCCAGACTCCCTTACGGGCTCCCCCACGAGAACGGGGGCGCTGGACGGCCCGCGGGACGCGAACTCCGCCCAGATGCGGGCGAGCCTGGCCCTGAGCAGGGGCGAGGGGGTCTCGAGCATGTGGCTCGACCCGTACACGTCCATGTAGGTGAGCATCGCGTCCGCAGGCGTGATGTCGAGGTGCGCGCCACCCGCCTTCAGGTACACGGACCTGAAGAAGAGGTAGACGGAGCGAAGCTGCCTGACGGCCTCCTCCGGCCAAGGCGAGTCGAGGTCGCGACCGAGGTGGGACGCGAGCCTACGGTAGGCCCCGGGCCTCGTGAACTCGATGTCGTAGGTTGGGACCGCGTTCCAGAACTCGAGGAACTCCCGATAGAGGTCGACGCCGGGCGCGACGTCCTCGCCCTCGTCCGCGGAGGCCGCGCCATTCTCGTCCGGGGCGTCGCCCGACGCGCGCTCGGGCGCGGGGCGGTCATCGGGCAGGATCCTGATCACCTCGGCCTCGATGGAGGGGGACTCGAGGTACTTGAGGACGGACGTCCTCTTGTTGCCCTCCTCCACGTAGAAGCGATGCAGGTACTCGTACACCTTCACGGGGTCGCGGAAGCCCTCGCTCATCTGCGCGTCATAGAGGTGCGACCACTTCGTCGCGAACTCCGTGCGCACGCCGAGCATGGGCATGAACGTGCGCGAGAACGCGTCCTGCCGGCCCGCGGTGCGCGTGCCCACCACCATGGACAGCGGAATCTGCATGATGCCGAGGCTCTTCTGACCGAGCGAGCGATTGTTGGGCACGAGCTCGTCGAGCACGGGCGGATGCGGGTAGCGGCCGGCGGCGACGTCGGCCTTGCTGTCGCGCTCGCCCTGGCGCAGAGCCTTCTTGTAGTCCTCGATCATGCTGGTACCACTCCTCGTCTTACGGACGCGTCGCGCCACTGGGTAAGGTGAGCCGGGCCGCCCCGCCACGGGACGGGCGCATGGACAAACGATAGCGCAAGAGCGGGACGCGGTGTCGCGGCGCCCTACTCCAGCTCCACGTGCACGCTCGACCCGTCGCGGCCGGCCTCGACCACGACCCTGCGGCCGATGGACTCCTGCAGCTCCTCGACGTGACTGATGATGCCGACGAGCTTGTTCGACCCCGTAAGGTCCGAGAGCGTCCTGACCGCGAGCTCGAGCGACTCCTGGTCGAGCGTGCCGAAGCCCTCGTCCACGAACATCGCGTCCAGCTGGACCCCGCCGGCACTGGCCTGCACCACGTCCGAGAGGCCGAGCGCGAGCGAGAGCGACGCCTTGAACGACTCGCCGCCCGAAAGCGTCGAGGCCGGTCGCGGCTTGCCCGTGAACGTGTCGCGCACGTCCAGCTCGAGACCGGACTGCGAGCCGCCCGTGCCCGTCTGCTGGCCGAGGTGGCGCTCGAGCTCGAACCTCCCGTTCGTCATGACGGAGAGCCTGCGGTTCGCGGCGTGGATCACGCGGTCGAACCACCGTGCCTGCAGGTAGGTCTCGAAGCTCAGGCGCTCCTTGCCGGAAAGCTGCCCCGCCGCGGTCTGGGCGAGCGCCTTCACCTCCCCGTAGCTCTTCTCCACCTCGAGGGCCTGCTTGCCCAGGCGCCGGAGCCTCTTCCTCATTCCCGCGTTCGAGCTCCTGCGCGACGTCAGGGCTGCCTGCCTCCCCGCGAGCCGGTCGAGCTCCTCGCGTACCTGGGCGAGCTCCGCGTCGGTGGTGTCCCTGTCCACCCTACCCCGCCGCAGCAGCGCATCCAGTCGCTCCTGCGCCGACTTCCGGCCCGCCTTCGCGGCGGCCTCGCCGCGGCGAGCCTCCTCGTAGGCGTCGCGGGCAGAGGCCAGGCCCTCCTCCAGAGCGCGGCGCGTGGCCTCCACGCGATCGAGCTTCCGCTTGGCCTCCGCCCTGCTCCCGAAGCTCAGCCCCGTCGCTATCTGACGTGCGCGCGCGGTCGCGGAGGCCACGTCGCGTCCCAGGCCGTCCAGCGCCTCGCGCCGCGCGTCGCGCCGGGAGCGAAGGTCCTCCACGTCACCCGCGAGTCGCTCCGCGGCCGCCGACGCGGCGGCGCCGGCGTCCACGCGGGCGCGGGCGTCACGCTCTGCCTCGAGCGCCGCCTCCAGCGCGCCGTCGCACGCGCGCTTTCGTGCGCGGGCCTCCTCGGCGTCCTTCTCGTCCAGCGCGGAGGAGAACTCCTCGAGGCCGGATCTCGCCGCCGCAAGCTCCCTGTCCGCGGCGACCCTGCGGGACCTCGCCTCCTCGACGTCCCGGCCGGCGTCCTCGAGCCTCTTGCGGGCGGCGGCCCGCCTCTTCCGCACGTCCGCCAAGGCGACTACCTCCGCCTTCGCGGCGGCCTCCTCGCCTCCGGCCGCGTCGCGCTTTGCCGCAAGCGCGGCGCGCTCCTTCGCGAGCGCGCCCTCGCCCCCGGTCTCAGCGACCAGGCGCGACAGCTCCGCCTGCGACGCGTCGAGCCGCGCGTGGGAGTCGGCCGCCTGCGCGGCCGCGTCCTGGAACCTCTCCCTCGCGGCGTCGGCCGCTCGCTCCGCGGTCTTGACCTGCCCCTCCGTGGGCACCTCCGCGGATGACGCCGCAAGGTGAGGGTGCTCCGTCGACCCGCAGACCGGGCACGCCGCCCCAGGCGCAAGGGCGCTTGCCATGATTCCGGCCTGGCCGTCGAGAAACGCGCGCTCCGCAGCCGCGTAGCGCGCCTGGGCCTCGTCGAACGCCTTCCTCGCGTCCAGGTGGAGCGACCTCTTGCTCTCCCACGCCGCGCGGGCCTCGTCAGCCTCCCGGGTACGCTCTTCCAGCTCCCCGCAAGATCTCTCCAGCTCCGCGAGGCGCCGCTCCACGTCCTTGGAAGCCGCGGTCGCACGTGCGAGGCGCTCTGGAGCCCCCGCGTGAAGCGCCTCCGCGGACTCCAGGTCGGCGACCTCCTCGCGAGCCGCCGCCTGCCTCTCCTCAGCCTGCTCGAGCGCAGACGACGCGGCCGTCGCCTTCGCGGAAAGGCCCTCCACCGTCGCCGTGCGGCGCCGCAGCTCCTCGCAGTCGCGCACCGCCTTCGCGGCGGCCTCCTGCGCGCGCCCCGCCTCGGCGCGGGACGCCTTCGCACGCTCCAGCTCCGCGGGGGCGCCGGCAAGCTCGCGCGCCGCGTCGCGCGCCCGGGCGAGGGAGGCGTCCTTCTCGCCCAGGGCGTCCTCCGTCTTCCCAAGCTCCGCCCGCGCCTCCTGTGCCTTGCCCTCCGCGGTCGCCACCTCCGCGTTCGCGCGCTCGAGCTCGTCGTAGGCGGGCAGCTCCGCGGCAAGGGCCGCGGCCTTCCGCGCAAGCTCAGGCGCGCCCTTCGCCGCATCCTCCGCGCTCGCGAGCTCCGCCTTGCGCGTCGCCATCCGGGCCGTCGCCGCCCCGACCCCTGCCGTGGCGTTCGCGAGGGCGCCTTCAGCCTCGTCGGTCTGGGCCGCAAGGTCGAGCCGCGTCTTCAGGTCGTCTTCCCGCTCGCGAAGGCGCGAGGCCTCCCCGTCCAGGGAGCCGGCCTCCGCGGCGTCGTCCTTCTCCTGCGCGTCCAGGAGCGCCACGAGGGCGTCCGCGTCCGGCGCCGCAAGCGACTGCAGACGCCCGAGCTCCGCCGCGCGGGCCTCGCCCTCCACGCTCGCAAGCGACATGATGCCGCGGAGCTGGTCCGTGACGGACTGGCTGCCCTTCTCGAGCTCGCGCTGGCGCCTTGCGAGCGCGCGCTCGAAGGCGAGGTACGGCTCCGTGCCAAACAGCTTGCGCAGGATGGCGGCGCGCTCCTTGGTGTCCGCGGAGAGCAGCTTGCGGAAGTCGCCCTGCGCGATCATCACGATCTGCGAGAACTGGTCGCGGTCGATGCCCAGAAGCTCCAGCACGCGCGCGTTCACCGCGGCGGTCCGCGTGACGGGCGGCCGCTCCGGACTGTCGAGCTCCCACAGCGTCGCGTCCGGGCCCTCCGTCGTGGTGCCCTCGCCGCGGAGCTTCGGCCGCTCGTACGCAGGGTTGCGCAGCAAGCGGTAGCGGCGGCCGCGGTGCTCGAACTCCAGCTCCACGTACGTCTTCACGTCGGGTGCCGCGAAGTCGCTCCTGAGCGTGCGCGCCTTGCGGAAGCTGCCGCTCGGCTCGCCATACAGGGCGAACGATATCGCGTCGAATATGGTGGTCTTTCCGGCGCCGGTGTCGCCGCAGATCAGGTAGATGCCAGACGTCCCCAGAAGCGAGAAGTCGATGCTTGCCTGGCCCGCGTACGGGCCGAAGGCGCTCATGGTGAGCTTGGTCGGCCTCATCTACATCACCCCTATCCCCTCGAGCTCCTCCCGCGCGATGGCAAGCTGGCGCTCCGTGGGCGCGACGCCGTTCTGAGCCTCGTAGAACTGCGAGAAGAGCTCGAGCGGGCTTTCCCGCGGCTCCTCCGCAGGCGCGTCCGCCTGCGCGCCGGCGGCACGCGTGCGCGCGTTGTCGTACTCGATGCTCATGACGTTTGGGTAGGCGTCGCGCAGGCGTGCCATGGCGTTGACCTGCGGGTCTTGGTCCGTCAGGACCACGTGCAGGTAGTCCTGCGCATCCGCCGCGGAAACGACGTCCGCGCTCACGAGCTCCGCGAGCGGGCCGCGAATGCGCCTGAGGTCGTGCAGCGGCGTGAGGGGCACAAGCTCGATGCCGGGCTCTTCTCCCTTGGGACCCAGCGTCACGAGGGGCGCGGACTTGTCGTAGTCCGCCTCTGACAGCGAGTACTTCAGAAGCGAGCCGGCATAGCGCACGCAGTCGCGCCCGACGCGCTGCGCGCGGTGGATGTGGCCGAGCGCGACGTAGTCGAACGGGTCGAACACGCCGGCGTCCACGTTGTCGAGCCCGCCGACCGAGACCTCTGAGTCGCTGCGCTCGGGCGCCACGCCCGCCGCCGTCACGAACTGGTGCGCCACGGCGACGTTCCTTGCGGACGCATCGAGCGGAAGCGACGCCACGAGCGCGCGGAACGCGTCCGTGTACGTGTCCGCCTTCGCGTCTGGCAGGAAGTGGCGAATCTGCGCCGGGTGCAGAAACGGGATGGGCCACACCGCGACGGGACCGTGCTCGTCCGCGAGCATGACGGGCTCTATGCGGCCGTCGAACGCCGGCGCCATGTGGATGCCCTGGCGCGACAGCAGCCCGCCCGCGTAGGCCACGCGCTCCGCGGAGTCGTGGTTGCCGGGAATCACGATCGCCGGGACGCCGGAGTCTGCCACCCCCTGGAGGAACCAGTCCACAAGCGCCACGGCCTCCGAGCTGGGCTGCGACTTGTCATACACGTCACCCGCGACCAGGAGCGCATCCACCGCGCCCGTGCGGAGCAGGTCCAGCACCTGCCCCAGGACGTGCCGCTGGTCGCCGATCATGGGAAAGTCGCACACGCGCTTGCCAATGTGAAGGTCCGCCAGGTGAAGTAGCCTCAATCGCACCGCCCCCAAAGCTCCCGGGCCCGCGCCGGCGCGCGGGCCGAATGTGAGAATCGATTCTAGCAATGCGAGTGGACATTAATTCCCCCGGAGTGGCGATCGCGCCGCACGCGCTGGCGCACTTTGCGCGTAACGAGGGATTTACGGGGGCCGCGACGCATTGCGCACGGTCGCGGGCTATGATTGAGGGGCCAACCCCACACGTTCCCGAGGAAAGGGCAGTAAATGGTCTCACGTGTGTACGTAGAGAAGAAGCCGGGATTCGACGTAGAGGCAAAGCAGCTTGGGCACGAGCTGCGCCACACCCTGGGCGTGGGCGCCCTCGAGGGCCTGCGCATCGTCAACCGCTACGACGTGGAGGGAATCTCGAAGTCACTGTTCGAGAAGTGCATCCCCACGGTCTTCAGCGAGCCGCAGTCCGACGTCGCCACCACGCGCCGCCCCGCGGCGAGGGGCGCGAAGGTGTTCGCCGTCGAGTTCCTGCCCGGCCAGTTCGACCAGCGCGCGAACTCCGCGAGCGAGTGCATCCAGCTCATCAGCCAGGGCGAGCGCCCCACGGTTGCCTCCGCGAAGCTGTACTACCTCGAGGGCAAGCTGACCGACGCGGACGTTGAGGCCATCAAGCACTACGTGATCAACCCCGTCGAGGCGCGCGAGGCGTCGCTGTCCACCCGCAAGACCCTGAAGGTCGACTACCCGAAGCCGCCGATGGTCGAGACCCTGACCGGGTTCGGCAAGCTCACGAAGAAGCAGCTGCAGGACTTCATCGACGAGCGCGGACTCGCCATGGACCTCGCGGACATCCAGTTCTGCCAGAAGTACTTCAAGGGCGAGAAGCGCGACCCCACGATCACCGAGATCAAGATGATCGACACGTACTGGTCGGACCACTGCCGCCACACCACGTTTGGCACGCGGCTCGAGAACGTCGCGATCGACGACGCCGTGGTGAAGGCCGCGTTCGAGCGCTACCTCGAGGTCCGCCACGAGCTTGGCCGCGACGAGAAGCCCGTCTGCCTGATGGACATGGGCACCATCGGCGCGAAGTACCTCAAGAGCAAGGGCATCCTGAAGAACCTGGACGAGTCCGAGGAGATCAACGCCTGCACCGTGAAGGTGAAGGTGGACGTGAACGGCAAGGACGAGGACTGGCTGTTCCTGTTCAAGAACGAGACGCACAACCACCCGACCGAGATCGAGCCGTTTGGCGGCGCGGCCACCTGCATCGGCGGCGCCATCCGCGACCCGCTGTCCGGCCGCAGCTACGTGTACCAGGCCATGCGCGTGACCGGCGCCGGCGACCCCACCGTCCCGGTGAGCGAGACGCTCAAGGGCAAGCTCCCGCAGCGCAAGATCGTGCGCACGGCGGCCGCCGGCTACTCCTCGTACGGCAACCAGATCGGACTTGCGACCGGCCAGGTGGACGAGCTGTACCACCCCGGCTACGTCGCGAAGCGCATGGAGATCGGCGCCGTCGTGGGCGCGACGCCCGCGAGCCACGTGCGCCGCGAGTGCCCCGCGCCCGGCGACAAGATCGTGCTTCTGGGCGGCCGCACCGGCCGCGACGGCATCGGCGGCGCGACGGGCAGCTCCAAGGCGCACAACGTCGAGTCCCTCGAGAAGGACGGCGCGGAGGTGCAGAAGGGCAACGCCCCGACCGAGCGCAAGCTCCAGCGCCTGTTCCGCCGCGAGGACGCGTGCCGCCTCATCAAGCGCTGCAACGACTTTGGCGCGGGCGGCGTCTCCGTCGCGATCGGCGAGCTGGCGGACGGCCTGTACATCGACCTGAACAAGGTGCCGAAAAAGTACGAGGGCCTCGACGGCACCGAGCTCGCCATCAGCGAGTCGCAGGAGCGCATGGCCGTGGCGCTCGCGCCCGAGGACGTGGACGAGTTCATGCGCTACGCACGCGAGGAGAACCTCGAGGCCACCGTCGTGGCGGAGGTGACCAAGGAGCCGCGGCTGCGCATGGTGTGGGACGGCGAGACGATCTGCAACGTGAGCCGTGAGTTCCTCTCGTCCAACGGCGCCCCGAAGCACCAGGACGTGCACGTGGAGAGGCAGGGCTCCTACCAGCCCGACTTTGCGGGCGACACCCTCGAGGCCCGCATGCGCTCCCTCGTGGGCGACCTGAACGTCGCGTCCAACAAGGGCCTTTCCGAGCGCTTCGACTCCACCATCGGCGCGGCGACGGTGCTCATGCCGTTTGGCGGCAGGTACCAGCTGACGCCGTCGATGGCCATGGTCGCGAAGCTGCCGGTGTTTGGCGAGACCACGACGGTCAGCGGCATGGCGTGGGGCTTCAACCCCTACCTCATGAGCGAGAACCAGTTCACGGGCGCGTACCTATCGGTCGTGGAGTCCGTGGCGAAGCTCGCCGCGGCCGGCATCGACCGCAAGGCCATGTACCTCACGTTCCAGGAGTACTTCGAGAAGCTGCGCGACGTCCCGGAGCGCTGGGGCAAGCCGACGGCCGCCGTGCTGGGCGCGCTCATGGCCCAGCTCGACCTGGGCATCGGCTCCATCGGCGGCAAGGACTCCATGTCCGGCTCGTTCGAGGACCTGGACGTGCCACCGACGCTCGTCTCGTTCGCAACCGGCCTGGGCAGCGTAGACGACATCGTGTCGCCGGAGTTCAAGCGCCCGGACAGCCAGCTGTGGCTCGTGAGCCCCACGTACAAGGCCGACGGCGTGACGCCGGACGCGCAGAGCTTCCTGAAGGTGCTCAACTTCGTGCACGAGCACATTGGCTACGGCGTGGTGCTGTCCGCGTCGACCCCCGGCTACGGCTGCCTGGCCGAGCAGCTGTTCAAGAGCGCCGTGGGCAACCACATCGGCTTCGGCCTCGTGAACGAGTTCGCGGCCGACAGGCTGTTCAGGCTCGCGTACGGCAGCTTCGTGATCGAGGTGGCCGACGGCACGTTCATCCCGACGGACCGCGAGGGCTTTAACGTGGAGTACCTGGGCGGCACGTCCGCGGAGTACAAGATGTGGGTCGAGGGCCAGGAGCTCGACCTCGCCGGGCTGCAGGAGGCCTGGGAGGAGGGCATCGAGTCCGTCTTCCCGTATCGCCAGAAGGGCGAGGCCGTCAAGACCGTGACGTTTGACGCGGCGGAGCACGGCGTTTCTCGCCCGGCGCCCTTGGTGAAGGTCCCCAGGCCGCGCGTGGTGATTCCCGTGTTCCCGGGCAACAACTGCGAGTACGACTCCGCGGCCGCGTTCGAGCGCGTCGGCGCGGAGGCCGAGACGTTCATCATCAACAACCTCACGCCCGAGGCGGTCGCCGAGAGCACGAACGCCTTCGTGGAGGAGGTGCGCAAGAGCCAGATCATCATGATCCCCGGCGGCTTCAGCGGCGGCGACGAGCCGGACGGCTCCGCGAAGTTCATCACGGCGTTCTTCCGCGCGCCGCAGGTGACGGAGGCCGTGCGCGACCTGCTGCAGGCCCGCGACGGCCTGATGCTGGGCATCTGCAACGGCTTCCAGGCGCTGGTGAAGCTGGGCCTGGTGCCGTACGGCGACATCCGTCCCATGGACGAGAAGTGCCCCACCCTCACCTTCAACACCATCGGCCGGCACCAGAGCAGGCTCGTTCGCACCCGCGTGGCCTCGAACCTCTCGCCCTGGCTGTCGCAGGTTTCTGTGGGCGAGGTGGACACCATCGCCATCAGCCACGGCGAGGGCCGCTTCGTGGCATCCGACGAGCTGCTTGCCCAGATGGAGGCCGCGGGCCAGATCGCCACGCAGTACGTGGACGAGGACGGGGTACCCTCCATGGACCTGGACGTGAACCCCAACGGATCGGTGCTCTCCATCGAGGGCATCACGAGCCCGGACGGCCGCGTGCTGGGCAAGATGGGCCACACGGAGCGCTCCGGCAACGGCCTGTACAAGAACGTGCCGGGCAACAAGTACCAGAAGCTTTTCGAGGGCGGCGTCGCGTACTTCAAATAGCGGCGGGCGGCGCAAGGTAGCAGCAAGGTAGCAGCAAGGTAGCAGCAGGCGGGGTCGGATGCGCACATGGCGTCCGGCCCCGCCTTTGCGTGGCGGACACGCCGCCAGACATCGACGGCAAATATGGTTGACCATCCTTGTCCATGATATACTTTATGAATATTACGTGCAGTTTTATATCGGACAAAAGGTATATTATGAAACGTTTTGGTTCGTACAAAGGTGATGCAGCGGCATTTGAATGTCAGAGTTGCCAGGAAGCATGTCCCCACGACTCATGTCGAGTTAATCCCGCTAAAGTGGGTTGCGGTGACACACGAAGCACAGCATCCAACCTACATGCGGTCAAACTTGGTTCTCGCCTTAGTGCGATGCTACTCTTTGCCATTACTCTACTTGTGGGGTTTTCCGCATTACCTCAAGCCGCCCTTGCCCATAGCCAGAGAAACCCTTCTGCAAACAATAAATACTATTACGATGCAAAGGTAAATACCGGTCGTGACAACGGCTATTCAGACGCCAAAAAGATTACCGAGAATGATCCTCACTTCGGGTGGGACCTAGGGCGCTTTGTAGTAAGTGGATTCACTAGTCGCACCGACGATGACGGCACCCCAGTCTTCCTCAAGAATGCAGGCGATCAGGTCCGGCTATCCTTCGTTCTCAAACAGAATATTGACGCCCTTGACGGCGATGATAATAAGAGAATCAACGATGATGCTAACGGATACGACCAGGAACTGGAAGTCGAAAAGAGCAGGAAGGGCTTCGGGCGGGGTGCACTCATCGTCCGTCACACAAATTTTCAGAACGCCTCAACCTCTCCCCAGGTCTACCGGAACTACCTGCCAGCGTTAAAAATCGGTTCAGAAACAAAAGTAGACCTCTGTGAAGAGGGGGATTACGAAGTCGCGCTTGACTACGAAGTTGAGACAACCGGAAACATTCCCGTAGTCTCATCCATCCCATTTCCTCAGCGCTATAACAATTATCGAATTGCCTTTCGCTTCAAAGTGCGCAACAGCAACACGATGATGTTCCTGTTCGACGTGAAAAACAACAGCGAGCTTTTTAATGGGTCGGTAACACCAGACGGCTTTCGGATTGACCTCGCAGGCTCTCATTACCTCGACGTGAGTGTAAAGAGAGAGGTTATGAACGAGACAGACGACGGTCTTACAGAAGACACAAGATTCAACGGGACTGCAACTGATGGTGAAAGCTTCACAAAGGAAGGTATATATACCATCAAGGTAAAGAATCCGACAACAAACGAGAAACCTACCGAAAAGCGAATCTACGTCGGAGACAACGATGTATTGAAAGCCGTCGTTGCTAATCATATGGATGTAACAAGCGTCAAGAGACGCCTCGAAGATGGCGCAACTGTCGGACAAGACGGGAAGTTCGTACAAGCAAGATCAAAGGTATCTAGTAATGCACCTCACGCAGCTAAGAACTCAAGCGCTTCACCCAGCGCAAGAGAGGATACGGCTGTTACGGCGGCGATTCCCGCAGTGTTATGCATAGCTACAGTTTTCATTGCATGCGTAATCTGGCATGTGTACAAAAAGAGGAGAAGAACATGCTCGAAGGCCATGCTTACAAAGCGCAAGGGTGGTGATGATGAGTGATTGGAAAGAGAGCTATCACAGCCATATTAACGGTAGCGTTAGCACTAGGCGGACTCCCCGCATGCAGCTTGCCATCTCAATTTACCGCCACTGGAGAGGGCGGGGGTGCCAAAAAGAACTCTCCCACTCCTTCAGAACAAAAATTCAATAGTCTCTCTGACTCAGACCAGCAACGTTATCTTGAAGACGCAACCTATGATCATCTTGTCGAACAACTAGATACTGACAAGTATTTTGTCGAGAATATTCAATCTTCGTACGTCTCCCAAGAATACTTGGATGAGCTGGAATATAACTCCAAAACGAACATCTACTTCGGATACACCCTAGACGAGTTAGAGAAACAGTTCCAAGGTAAGAAGTATGTCTTCACCCCTGGTAAAAATGGACACACCGAGGTAACGGCCGTCGGCAAATACGATGACACGTATAACCGAGTCGTGAAAAATGTTGCCGTAGGAGGGGGCGTAATTCTCGTATGCGTTACCATCTCCGCAGTAACCGCAGGCACTGGCGCAACCGCAGCTAGCGCAATCTTTGCAGTGGCAGCGAAAAGTGGATGCGTCGTAGGGTCGACTAACGCAATTGTTGATGGCACCATCGCACTTGTTAAAGGGCTGCAATCCGGTAATCCAGAAAAGGCACTTAAGTCAGCCGCCCTTTCTGGCAGCAACGGATTCATGATAGGCGCTATCGGTGGCGCTATAGCCGGCGGAGCTGGAGAAGCAGCTGCCCTTCATGGAGCCACCCTCAACGGGCTCACCATGAACGAAGCTGCCAAGATTCAAAAGGAATCGAAATATCCACTCGACGTGATCAAGCAGTTCCATAGCATGAAGGAGTATGAGGTTTACAAACAGGCTGGCCTCAAGACACAGATGGTAGACGGAAAGACTGCTCTTGTACAAGATATTAATCTCAACTATAAGAGCCTTTCTCCCGACGGAAAAAGCAGAATCACAAATCTAGATCGAATGCGAAAGGGCTACGCCCCCATTGATCCCGTGACGGGCCAGAAATACCAATTGCACCACGTCGGACAAAAAGCAGATGGAACCCTTGCGGTGCTCACTAGAGAGCAACATCAGGGAAATGCAGGCTTGCTTAATGTCGTAGGAAAAAAGAGCGAGATTAATAGAGAGGCTTTCAAAGGGGTTCGGGAAAGATTCTGGAAGAGCTTTGCTGAAAATAACTCGTAGTGGTGGATGGATATGCTTACGTTGAACGAACTCATCAAGCAGGGACCTTGCCTTTACGTTGGTGACGGGGCATCCGAGGTTCAGATTACTGATGCACAAAAAGCACTCGGGCTCAGGTTCTCCGACGAATACCGAAGCTACTTGCAGAATTACGGCATCGCCGCTGTGAATGGTCACGAGATTACAGGCATTTCGCAAGACGATGAGGCGGATGTCGTTACCGTCACGAAAGCAGAACGAGAACTGACGTCAAACATCAAACCGAACTGGTACGTTGTTGAAAGGGTCGACATTGACGGAGTCGTTCTTTGGCAGGATCAAGACGGTAACGTTTACCAAACTGTAGACTACGGTCATCCAGCTTTGATTGCCGACTCTTTTGCGCAATGCGTTGCCAAATAGTACGCTCACGGTCTTCTTGAATACCTTGGCAACTACAGTCGAACCGTTAGCTGGCTACATAAACTGCGGATATTGACTCGTATTGACACGGATCAATATCCGTTTTTGCCATACGTATGTCATACCGCCGCGTGCCCCGCCTAGCGCGCGAGCATCCTGCGCATGACCGGGCGCGACGTCATCTGCTCCAGCACGTCAAGCAGCTCGTCCGCCTGTTAGAACACCCCGCGACGGCGGTTTCCCATGGGCGTGAGCATGCCGTACACGCACGCCCGCGCGATAACGTCACGGGCAGCCCTAGGGATGATCTGCAGATGGTCCGCCACATGGGCGACGCTCACGACGAGCTGCGCCACTAGCACGGCCGGAAGCTTCTGACCTCCGTTCACTTCCGTTAGGAGCACCTTAGCGGAAGTGAATCACAGTTCACTTCCGCTAGTACACTCAAAAGGGAAGTGAAGCTCCGCACAAAGCTAGTCGATGGCGTCGCCAATGACGAAGCGTCGTTCACCCACGAGCGCGTACCAACCCGTTTCCATAGCTTTTCTCTATAGATATTGGTAGATAACCGATAGTTTTCTATTACCCCGCGAAGCCCGATACTCTAGGACGCCGAGCGAGAAGAGCCGCCCGCACGCCAGAAGACGGCAACCCAGACGAAAGGTCTTGACATGTCCTACAAGCACAACTCCCCCTTCCGCTTCGACGTGGTCGGCAGCTTCCTCAGGCCGGACGTCCTCAAGCAGGCCCGCGCGGACCACGCGGCCGGCCTCATCACGGACGAGCAGCTCACTTGCGTCGAGGACGTCGCCATCCGCGACCTCGTGGCAAAGCAGAAGGCGGCCGGCCTGCACGTGATCACGGACGGCGAGTTCCGCCGCAGCTACTGGCACCTGGACTTTATGTGGGGGCTCGGCGGCATCGAGCGCCGCGCCGCCCGCGAGGGCTACCAGTTCCACGACGAGGAGACCACCGCGGACACGGCTGTCGTCGTGGGCAAGATCGACGGAGCCAACCACCCGTTCGTGAGGCACTTCGAGTTCGTGAAGGCGCTCGAGGGCGATGGCCAGGTGGCGAAGCAGACCATCCCCGCGCCGATCCAGACGTACAGCGAGGTCATCCTGGACCGCACGGACGGCCAGGTGGAGAGCCTGCGCAGCGTCTACGCCACCAACGAGGAGCTCGCGGCGGACATCGCGGCCGCCTACCGCACCGTGATCGCGGACCTGTACGCCGCAGGCTGCCGCAACATCCAGCTTGATGACTGCACGTGGGGCATCTACTGCGACCACGACTTCGTCGCGAAGACCGGCCTTGCACCCGTCGACATCCAGAAGGTGTGCGAGCTGGGCGTACAGCTCAACAACGCCGCGCTGGAGGGCAAGCCGGACGACCTCACCGTCACCACACACGTGTGCCGCGGCAACTACCACTCCACCTACGCGTTCGAGGGCGGCTACGACCCCGTGGCGCCGTACCTGCTTGCAAAGGAGGACGTGGACGCGTTCTACCTGGAGTTCGACACGCCGCGCGCCGGCGGCTTCGAGCCCCTGGCCCACGTGGCGCCCGGCAAGAAGGTCGTGCTGGGACTCGTCACGTCCAAGCAGCCGGGACTCGAGGACGAGGACCTGCTGGAGCGCCGTATCCGCGAGGCCGCGCAGTACGTGCCGCTCCAGGACCTCTACCTGTCCCCGCAGTGCGGCTTCGCCTCGTGCGAGATCGGCAACAAGCTGACGGAGGACGAGCAGTGGGCGAAGGTCGCGCTCATCAAGCGCGTCGCGCGCAAGGTCTGGGGTGACGAGGACTAGACTCGGCCTCGCCGTTCGCCCGCGCCATGCGTTGCGGTTAGAATCTACGGTATCGATCGAATCGGGCCGCGCCCTCGTGGGTGCGGCCCCTTGCCCACTGTCGGGCCAGCGCGGGAGGGAGGCACCGTGGACCAGGACCCCATGAGGGACGAGCGCGTGCGAGATGGCCGCGACGGCACCCCCGACGAGGGCGACAGCCGTGCGCGCCAGGTGCTGGACCGCATTATGCGGGGCGCCTCCGAGCGGGAGCGCGCGATCTTCTCGCAGAGGACCTTTGGCGACGAGCCAATCCTGCGCACCGGCGCCGACCTGCGCCGCGAGCGCAAGGCCGCGGCGAGCGCGGCATCCAAGGCGACCTCCGCCGCGGCCCATGTGCACGCCACCCACGCCGACGCCGCAGACGCACGCCCCGTCCCGCTGCCCGGCACCTCCGGGCGAGAAGAGCGCGCCGCCCTTCGCCGAGCGGCGCGCGC